>JAUCQD010000091.1 GCA_030372945.1 Methanothrix sp.
GCCTTCGGCTATGGTCTTGGAGGCAATATCCGAATGGATGGGGCGAGCTACCTGGAGTTCGTGATCCCGGGCATCATAGCCATGACTGCCATGAACAGCAGCTTCAATGGTTCAGGGACAAGGCTCATCATAGACCAGATTCATTGGCGCAGCTTCGATGAGACTCTCATGGCCCCCATCGGCCAGCCAGAGCTGTTGCTCGGCAAAGCCATGATCGGCGTCATCAGAGGCGTAGTCAGCTCCATTGCTTTCTTGATCTTGGCTTTCATCATAAAGCCGGACCTTCATGTCAACCTGCTTTTCCTCATCATCCTGCTATTGACCTGCCTGATATTTTCTTTTTTAGGCGTTTTCTCTGCTCTACTGGCCCGCTCTTACGAGGATATGATAATGTTCACCAGCATCGTCATCACACCAATGGCCTTCCTCGGCGGGACCTTCTTCTCCCTGAGCTATTTGCCGTCTGCCCTGAAATGCGCCCTTTATCTGCTGCCGCTCACCCATGCGAGCATCTGCCTGCGAGCATCGATCCTTGGCCAGAGCATACCTTACATGTCTTCATTGGCCATGATTGGTTTTCTAGCGCTTTTTTCAGGTGGAGCGCTGTTGGCATTGAAGAGAAAAGATGCGTGATGAGGTGCAGCCCTAAATGCTGATTCTCTTTAGGACGAAAGCAGGGCTAATCCCCGCCAATTCATTGGCTGGAGGCACAAGCCCGTACCTATTACTTTCGCACTGCATACATAATCTATATCCCTAGATAGCCTATTGCCATCTGTCTGATCTTTGCTACTAGAAAAATAGACTCAGGCAGGCCAGTCAGACTGGATCTCAGAACTAGCCGATTGCGCAGGGAAGTCCTGCACGAAGGATGAAAAATAAATAGACAGAAAGAGTTTTTCGTCGGAGACAGCGAAGAACCCTTTTTTTCGTCAGCTATCCTCTGCCCTCCCTCACTTCACAAGCATCGAGCCTCTCGTCAGGCAGGGGTAGAGTCGGATTTCGCATCCTCTGGTGGCTTAGCCTCCTCTGCTCCAGAATCCTCTGCTCCAGGCACCTCTGTTTTAGAATCCTCTGCTCCAGACTCTTCTGTTCCAGCTTCCTCTGCTCCAGAATCCTTTGCAGGGGGAGATACTAGCTCTGCCTTGAACTTCTCGCCAGTGTGCTTCTCTACAAAGTGGACCTCTTTCAAGCCCAAGTGCTGCAATATCATGTCAGCCAACCCGCGTCGGATCATGAGCCAATCCTTGTAGTAGCTCAGCTCCCAGGGTACAGTCACACGAGCCACATCATCTGTGATCTCAGCCTCAAGCTCCATGCGGGCAAATGTCTTTATCATCGCCTTGAGCTTCTCCAGCCGGTCCTCGATGCGCTCTAGGATCTTGTACTCGTAGACGACGGTCTTGCCTGCAAGAGGATGGTTTAAGTCGATGACGGCCTTCCTTCCAATCACCCTGGTGACGGTGCCAACTTTGTTATTCACTCCTACGCGCATCCCCGGTACCGGCTTCTCATCCTTGAATTTGTTGATCGGCACGACCTCAATCTTCTTGGGATCATGAGTCCCGAAGGCCTTCTCAGGAGGTATCTCTATCTTTCCCGAGTATCCAATCTCTTTGTCGATCAGATCTTCCTCAAATCCCTTTACAATTTGGCCTGCACCGACTACTATGAGGTGGGGGCCGTACATCGTATCCTCGTTGAAAATTCCCTTTTGTGTTGCCACATCCTTATCTGTGGCTGCGATTACCTGCCCGTCAACGCTCTCAATGTAATCAATTCTGATGAAATCTCCATTTTTCACAGTCATCTTGAAATCCATCCTAACCTATGGCGAGGAATCAAATTATCTCCTAGATTAAGTACTCTGCTATCCTATCGGTAAGTGGTTGCTCGCAGAAGATGCACCTCAGAAGAACTGGATTTTTGGCCTTGACCAGCATCCTGGATTTGATCGGCTCGGATGTGTTGGATATGCAATTGGGGTTCTGACAGCGCACAACGCCCACAATCTCATCGGGAAGATCCACGGTGTGCTTCTCGACAACCTTGTAGTCCCGGATGATGTTGATTGACGCCGCCGGTGCGATCAGGGCTATCTTATTGACTTCATCCTCCAAGAGCTCGCGGTCCTCGACCTTGACTATGTCCTTTTTGCCAAGCTTTCCGCTCTCCACATTCATGACCACCGACACAGTAGCATCTGTGGTGCCTGAGATGCCCAGTATCTTGAGCACATTAAGCGCCTGCCCCCCTGCGATATGGTCTATCACAGTGCCGTTCTTGATGGGTTTTACACGCAGCTCTCGCGGCCCGTCCTTCTGCTCGACGCCCGCCCTCCTGTCAGCCATCATCAAGCGCCTCCGCCGATCAGCATCTTTAGCAGAGCCATGCGCACTGTGACGCCGTAGAAGGATTGCTGGAAGTAGCGAGCATGAGGCGTGCCGTCCACAGCAGGGGAGATCTCATCCACGCGCGGCAGCGGATGCATGATTATCAAGTTCTTTCTGGCATTGACCAATGACTCTGGAGTCAGTCGATAGCATCTAGCTACTTTGTTGTATTCCTGGGGATCAGGGAAGCGCTCCCTTTGAATCCGGGTCATATAGAGAACATCCACGCTGTTCACCACCACAGAGAGGTCGTTCGTCTCGCGAACGCTTGTGCCCTTGCTGAAGAGATCTGAGCGAATCGCCTCAGGCATGCGCAAAGATGGTGGCGAGACCAGCGTTATATCTGCACCGTAAAGCGAGAGTGCATAAGCCAGGGAATGAACTGTGCGGCCGTACTTGAGATCGCCGACCAGGGCTACAGAGAGGTCGTCGATGTGGCCCTGCTCTTTTTTAATGGTGTAGAGATCAAGAAGCGTCTGCGTGGGATGGTGCCCTGCTCCGTCGCCTGCATTGAGCACAGGCACTGGAGAGAACTGGGAGGCCAGCCGGGCCGAGCCCTCTTTTGGGTGGCGTATGACAAGAGCGTCAGCATAGCCGCCTATGACACGCACTGTGTCTGCCAGGGACTCGCCCTTGGATATAGAGCTGCCCTCGGCAGGACCCAGGTTTATGACAGCTCCGCCAAGGCGTTTCATGGCAGTTTCAAATGACATGCGCGTTCTCGTGGAGGGTTCGAAGAAAAGCAGAGCCAGAATTTTGCCCGCTAGCATATCGCTCTTCTTGCCCCGGGCATAGGGTTCCAGGAAGGAGGCCAGGTCGAGTACAGAATCGATCTCCTCCCTGGAGAACTCTCGCATGGAGAGCACATGCTTCTTCTCAAACATGCTTTTCTTGTCACTACCGGGAAGGATATAATGCTTCTGAATCGGTCCCAGTCATCTGGGAGCGCCTCTAGCAGGCTTGACTATCCCATCCGGAACCTGTTTTACATACGGCTTTTTGGAGACGATCAGCCAAAGGGCCTCGCATGCTAATCCCACCAGGATGTTTATGCTACCCAGCACCAAAATTATATTGCTCCAGTCGAGCGAGATGATGGTCATGCCGATGCTGCCCATGAAGATGCCAAAGCAGCTCATAAGCGCCGATGCCGAGCCCGTGTCCTCAGACTGCTGCTCCAGCATCAGATTTGCGCCCGGAGTGCGCACACAACTGGCACTGATCGTGGCCGGCAGAAGCAAAGTCGCGAACATCCATGGTTGGCGATGGCCGAACCCTGACAGCAATAGTCCGCTTGCAGAGATTGCAGCAAAGCAAGTCATGATTATCGATCTGCGAGAAATTCGCCTGGACAGGCGCATATACAGCATCGGTCCACCGATCATGCCGAGCGCATTGAGGGCAAAGTAGTAGCTGTAAACCTGCTCGCTCAGACCGAAGCCATTTATATAAATGTAAGAAGATGATGCTATAAATGCCATCGTCGATACGCTCAGCAAAGAAAACACCAGGAGCAGAGATGAAAAGCCAGGATTCTTGATTACAGTGCCAAGCCTCTTCATGGACTGAAGCAGCGTTCCACTGTAGCGTTTTTCAATTGTCTCTTCCATAGCTATGCTCCCGACTAAAGCCAGCAGGCCTATGCCAGCTAAAGTCCAGAACACACCTCGCCAAGAGACGAACTTCAGAAGGAGAGCGCCCAATACCGGTGCCGCTGCTGGAGATATCAGAACCATTGATTGAACCATGGCCAAAATTGGTTCCCTGTTCTTGACGTCGTAGACATCCTTGATCATGGCGGTCGCCACTGCAAAGGCGCCGCTGCCTCCAATGGCCTGCACAACTCGAAATGCTATTAGGTGGTAGATATCCCAGGAACCTGCGCAGGCCAGGCTTGCTGCAGAGTACAGAGAAAGCCCTATCAACAATATGGGCCTACGGCCGTACTTATCGCTGAGAGGACCCCAGAGAAGCGTTCCCGCACCGAAAAATACAAAAAATAATATTAAAGTTAAATTAAC
This sequence comes from Methanothrix sp., assembly GCA_030372945.1. Classification (GTDB taxonomy): domain Archaea; phylum Halobacteriota; class Methanosarcinia; order Methanotrichales; family Methanotrichaceae; genus Methanothrix. Next base: position 4,415 of record JAUCQD010000091.1, read on the forward strand.
CAGATCGGCTGAGACGCCGAAATTC
>JAUCQD010000092.1 GCA_030372945.1 Methanothrix sp.
AAGTCACCCTTTATGGATATCTCTTCTGCGTAGTCCTTGCACTGTCGATGACCGCATTCGCCGCAATTATAGCCCGGCAGCATTCCGGATATCTTGGTCATATCTAGGCCCTCGCCTTCTGCCGACGGACGAACTGATCCCAATTCCAGGGCTCGTCAAGAACTTTGACCTCGACCTGGCGAACGCCGGGCAATCCTTCCACCCGACGGCAGATCTGTTCGGTGAGGTGGCTGACCATAGGGCAGACCCGTGAGGTCAGGACCATGTTCACTGCCACCTTACCATCATCGGAGATGGTTATGTCTTTAATCAGGCCCAGATCCACGATATCTATTCCCACCTCAGGATCGAGCACATCCCGCAGAGCCTCCAGGATCTCCTCTTCTCTCTCTATCTGGGCGGAGAGCCGCTCTCCTTCCGGACCGGGCAAGGCTTTCTGCAAATCCCGCAGCCGATCCTCCAGCCTGTTTTGTCTGTCCAGCAGCCGGCTGACCACGCGCAGCATGGGATCGGGCAGATCGGCATAATTGAGGTCAGTTGCCATGGCCGGGCACTGCGGCTCAGCGATTCTTCCAGGCACACCTACCACTGTCGCTCCTGCCGGCACGGGACGGACCACCACTGAGCCCGCGCCGATCTTAGCTCCCCGTCCCACGGTTATGGGCCCGAGGATGATGGACCCGGCGCCGATGACCACATTGTCTTCAATGGTGGGATGGCGCTTGACCTTGTCCAGGCTGGTGCCGCCGAGAACAGTGCCCATGTACATCAGGACATCATCCCCCACCTCGGCTGTCTCGCCTATGACCACTCCCATGCCATGGTCTATAAAGAAACGCTTGCCGATCTTAGCTCCCGGGTGAATCTCCACACCAGTGAGAAAACGGGATATGTGCGAGGTGAATCTGGCCAGGAAGATCAATCTGTGCCTCCAGAGGAAGTGGGAAATCCGATGCAGCCAGATGGCATGCAGTCCCGGATAGCAGGTTATGACCTCTAGAACAGATCTGGCGGCAGGGTCTTTGGCAAAGACTGTCCGGATGTCCTCTCTGAAGCCCATCTTCTTTCCATCCCTAAAACTCAAAAAGCTCTGTGCTCAGGTAGCGTTCACCCGTGTCTGGCAGTATGACTACGATCTGCTTGCCCCGGTTCTCCGGCCTGGCCGCCACCTGCAGGGCCGCCCAGGCAGCTGCTCCTGATGATATCCCAACAAGGATGCCCTCTTCTCGGGCCAGTCGGCGGGCGGTCTGGATGGCATCATCATATTCCACCTTGATGATCTCATCTACAAGGTCGCGCCTGAGAACATCGGGCACGAAGCCGGCTCCGATGCCCTGAATTTTATGCGGTCCAGGATTGCCGCCTGAAAGAACGGGCGAGCCGGAAGGCTCTACTGCAATAGCCTTAAAGCCGGGCTTGCGGGACTTTATAACTTCGGCAATTCCGGTTATGGTTCCACCGGTGCCTACTCCAGCCACCAAAAAGTCCACATTTCCATCTGTATCCCTCCAGATCTCCTCTGCCGTTGTCTTGCGGTGGATCTCAGGGTTTGACGGATTGCGAAACTGCTGGGGAATGTAATAGTAACGAGGATCTTTGGCCAGCATCTCCTCTGCTGTGCTTACTGCTCCCTTCATCCCTTGGCTTCCTGGAGTCAAGACTATGTCCGCTCCCAGGGCTTTGAGCAGCTTGCGGCGTTCTATTGACATTGTCTCAGGCATGACCAATGTCAGCCTGTAGCCCTTAGCCGCGCTGACAAAAGCAAGAGCTATGCCGGTATTGCCGCTAGTCGGCTCCAGAATGATGGTATCTTCCTTGATATGGCCGGCCTTTTCAGCGGCCTCGATCATGGATACACCGATTCTGTCCTTGACGCTGCTCAGGGGATTGAAAGACTCCAGCTTTGCGAGAACGGTGGCCTCCAGCCCCTTTGTTACTCTGTTTAATTTTACCAAAGGCGTATTGCCAACGGTCTTTGTTAGATCTTCATATATTCTTCCCATAAACCAACCTCATTTTTAGATCGAATAAGCCGGCTCATTGCATTTGAGCGGCCCCACAAACATGAATGCGATTGCCCAATCAAGGATACCTTGCCCTTCTGTGGGATGTACTGCAATCCTCTTTTGCAGAGATAAATGTCCTTATAGCGGCAATTGTGAGTTAATTTTAATTTTGTTATTATTCAATAGATTCAGCTTCAATGATCAAATTTTCAAAGGGGTTGCTGAATCTATAATATCTTCTGGATAACACCGGCCTATAGGTACTATTATTGCCGCAATAATAGGTTTAATTATAGATTGCAGAGTAGGGGGGACAGGTGAACTGTAATGAGGGATTTACTTTGCTGAAACCAAAAATGAACCGACCAGCACCAAGATAGAGCACTTGCCACCATCAGCAAAGCTCGTCTTTAAAGTGCTGGAATCAGGGAGCCTTCTGACGCAGAAAGATATCGTAGCTAGGACATATCTTCCGCCGAGGACTGTGAGGTACGCCCTGAGCAGATTGAAGGAGCAGCACGTCCTTCAAGAGCGCCTATATTTCCAGGATGCACGCCAAAGCCTCTATGGATTGAATCCGGAAATCCTGGAGGTGATTGCAGAGTAAATGTCGATACACCCTCTAGATGGAGATCTATCTATAGCACGTTCATCTAGAAGGCAAGAATAGCCATACATCTTAAGATCGGGCGGAAAAAATAGCCCGGTCTTTAGCCTCCTCAACCAATTAGATGGAAGGAGATGTTTGTTTAGATCGTCCATATGAGTACCATGAGCTAAATCTTCACTTTTCTTGCAGATAATTCTAAGAGCAGATTTCATGCAGTTTAAGCTATTGATACTGTTTTGTAACTTATGATAGGTCATTTGCTTCATACAAACCTAGAAAAAAAAAAATAAATTACCAGCCCCTGGCTTGCAGTGCCTCCTCCTCTGGAATCATAGAAGCATCCAGTCCCTTCATGGCTGCTCCAAGCCCCTTGGAGACCTGCGCTAAGAGCTGCGGATTATCGAAGTTATGTACCGCCTGGACGATTGCCGTAGCCATAGCCTGGGGCTGCTCGGACTTGAAGATTCCCGAGCCCACGAAGACTCCGTCTGCGCCTAGCTGCATCATCAGAGATGCATCTGCAGGAGTGGCGACACCACCAGCAGCGAAGTTGACCACAGGCAGTCGCTGCAATCGGGCACATTCCACAACTAGATCGTAATCGGCCTCTATTTCGCGAGCCACCTTTAACAATTGCAGGTCGTCCATGCCCTTCAGGCTTCTGATCTGGCCCTGGATCATCCCCATGTGCAAGACGGCTTGGCTCACATCTCCAGTTCCTGCCTCACCTTTAGTCCTGATCATGGCTGCGCCTTCCTTGATGCGGCGCAGAGCTTCGCCCAAGTTTCGAGCACCGCAGACGAAGGGGATGGTGAATTTTGTCTTCTCGATGTGGAATTGGTCCGCTGGGGTGAGAACCTCCGATTCATCCACCATGTCTACCCCTAGGGCCTCCAGAATCTGAGCCTCCACAAAATGACCGATTCTGGCTTTGGCCATGACCGGTATGCTTACTGCGTTTATGATCTCCTCTATTATGGCAGGATCTGCCATTCTGGCCACGCCGCCTATCTTCCTGATATCCGCAGGAACGGCATGAAGAGCCATGACCGCCACAGCTCCGGCCTGCTCGGCAATGACCGCCTGCTCCGGTGTGGTGACATCCATGATCACACCGCCTTTCTGCATCTTGGCAAAGCCGCGTTTGAGCAGCTCCGTTCCAAATCTCAGATTCTCAAGTTCCAGTACCATGAATTACCTCTGGCTTTTCTTGCCCTGTTTATGGCTTGGAAATTATTTACTGGATTAATAGCTGCGCATCGAGGCAAATTTGTTTTATACCGCAGAATATGCACCTATCTTGCCGTCAAGTAGCAGCGGTCAAGGTTCGCAGCTTGGCCAGCTCTTCATCGTCAAGATGAGTGGACCTAATCGCCATCCCATCGTCGTCGGGAAGCCTGCGGCAGGAGATATCCGCATAGGTCTCACCATCCCGATCGCAGTAGCGGGCTACTATGCGGCAAGAGATATGGAGCAGATCAGGAGCAAACGCGCCCTTTCCTACGGCAACCGGGCCGTTGATGTCTTGTGGCTCAAAGATGAAATCGCCGTCTTTCGCCAGCATGGCGAGCATCTTATTCTCGTCTTCATTTCTGCCTACAATCAGCTTCGCATTTTGCGAAAGCCGGAAGTATCTCCCCGACTTCAATAGATTGATATTCTGCATGTCCAGCTCGCCGTGATCGATCAGGTCTCTGATCCTGCCGGCGAACTTGGGATCGGTGAGAAGGCATCCCCCGGCGGCGCAGGGATAGTCGTTGATGCCAAGATCCCTGGCCAGGGCCATCTGTGGCCTCCTGGAACGTCCGGAAATGTCGCACATCCTCTCACGGCTGATCCATTCGTTCCTCTCAGGGATGGTCGGATCCAGCAGCTTTGCAGAGAGCGGCCGGACCACCAGGCCCTCGAGGCCCGATTCCTTCTCGATTATGCTCATCTGGCGTCTGAACTGGCTCATGGGCCTTTGGCCCAGCACCTCTCCGGTGATGATAAATGATGCTCCGGCTTCTTGCATCAGCTCCCGGCTCTTCTTGAAGAACAGTATCCTGCAATCGATGCACGGATTCATGTTGGCTCCGTAGCCATGTGCAGGCTTTTGCAGCACCTCCAGGAAATCCTCAGTTGCGTTGATGATCTTCAGATCAATTCCCAATGAATCAGCCACTCGGCGGGCGTTGCTGCCACATCCCAGATTGGAAGAGTGCCGGTCACACAGGCAAAAAGGTGTCTTGAAGTTAACGGCCAGAAGCTCCAACCCTTCTCGGCTCATGATCTCTGCGGCCAGAGTGCTGTCCAGCCCTCCGGATAGGAGAATTACGGCTTTCATTATGAATCAGACCTCTGCAATGAAATACGGTCAGAGTAGCTCTCTCTTGAAGTTTTTACCCTAGCTTTGCCGGGTTCAGTCAGGCAGCAGTCCTCCCCATTCATAGAGCAAACCGAGGTACCTGGATGTGAGCATTCCATCAGCATTGGCGCAGCCATTCCTGAGATCAGGCAAAGGCTGAAGCTTGCTGACATAAAGATTAATAGCCCCAATGATATTGATATATACTTGTATCTCATACTTCTTCTCCACGCTCTAAACCTGAAATCAGGCCTTCTTTACCACGATCTGCCAGACTCCGCAGGATATGGATTTCAGATCCAGAATTTCATGTCCCTCGCTCTTCAGGCTCCGAGAGACATTGGCCGTTGCTGCCGGGTCATCCAATAGGATGGTCAACTCTTCTCCAGCCGCCATCTCCTCCATTTTCAGCTTGGTCTTGACAAATGTATAGGGGCAGACCTCACCACTCAAGTCAAGCTCCTCGGTCAATGCCGCACACCTCCCAGGATTTTTCCAAATAATTCTCAGGTTCGATGCTGACTATCTCTGGTTGCTCACCGCAAATGCTGCAGTCTGACCTCTTTCCGGCCGAAGCCTCAAAAAAGGTCATGTCGAGGGCATTGAAGCAGAGAAGCCGGCCAGATAAAGTCTGACCAGTTTCCAGAATGAATTTAAGGGCTTCCGCGGCCTGGATGGTTCCAATGATCCCGGGCAACACTCCGAAGACGCCGGCTTCCTGGCAGCTTGGAATCAGTCCGGGAGGTGGAGATTTTTTAAAGATGCACCGATAGCATGGTCCTTTTTGGGGGAGTGATGTGGTGGTGTATCCCTCATAGCGAAGGATGCTTCCGTGGGAGCAGGGCTTTTTCTCCAGGACACAGGCGTCGTTGATCAGGTAATGAGTGGGAAAATTGTCGCTTCCGTCGATCACGAAATCATACCTTCGGACCATCGCCCTCGCATTTTCGGGTGAAAAGCGTTCTTGGTAGGCAATGACTTCGACATCGCTATTCAGGCTCCGCACAAAGTTTTCGGCTGACTTTGCCTTGGCCAGTCCAATATTGCCGCCGTGGATGATCTGCCTCTGCAGGTTGCTCAATTCCACCATATCGCTATCGATAATCCCAAGCGTCCCTACTCCCGCTGCAGCCAGATAGGCGATAGCTGAAGAGCCGAGGCCTCCTGCTCCTATTACCAGCACCCTGGATGCCAGAAGCTTCTTTTGTCCCTTGCCGCCTACTTCGGGAAGAATGATCTGGCGCGAGTAGCGCCTTATCTGCTCATCTGTAAATGATCCGGACACCTTATCCCTCCTTCAGGACAAAAGCCACGAATTCATCCATCCCGGTCCGAATGATCACATCTCCCAATCGCTCTCTTTTATTGCCGTGGCTCTGATAGAAATCCAGGCAACGCTGGATTATCTTCATCCCCTGCTCCTCATCCACAAAGTCGGCTATCTTTTTTCCTAGCATAGGGTATCGTCCCATCCTCCCCCCAGCATAGACTGAGTATCCTGATCTTTCTGCCCTCCAGGCACTAGTAGGACAGCAATCGATGCAGTCCGCACAAGAGGTGCACCTGCCCTCTTCCAGCATTGGCAGTCCACCTTCAATAGTCAGGGCTTTTTCCTTGCAGATATCCAGGCACAGGTTGCATCCATTGCAGTTGTCTCTCTCCAGCCGCGGCTCGGTCGCAGCGCAAAATCCAATATCGCTCTCAAAAGGGCGCGAGCAGGCATTAGGGCAGGCGGAGACTGTGGCTTTGAACTTGTGAGGAAGCACTTGGCCGGAGAACCTGCTATCGATCATCCGGGCAAATCTCTGGCTGTCCGCCAGAGCCTTCCTGCAAATGGGCAGGCCGGGGCAGG
>JAUCQD010000093.1 GCA_030372945.1 Methanothrix sp.
CCAGTCCAAAGGCCTTGGACATAGTTCGGCCAACTACGAGGTTCTCGTACTCCTTCACCAGGTCGATGAGGGAGGCGTCGGCGAACTCTACATAGGCCTCGTCAAGGAATATTATGGCATCAGTGCTCTCCAATATGGCTCGCACGTCCTCCTCAGAGATGACGTTTCCAGTGGGATTGTTCGGGGAACATATGAAGGCCATCTTCGTGCCTTTGGGCAGAACTGTTGAAGCCCTGAATCCGTCTTCTCGCGGCGAAAAAACCGGCGTGGCTCCGGCCATGATGGTCAATATCTCGTAGTAGCTGAAGGTGGGCGTGGGAATGAAAGTCCTGTCGCCTGGCTCCAGGAAGAGCCGCGTTAAAGTGTCCATCACCCCGTCCATGCCGGCCCCAATTGCTATCATCTCCTCGGGAAAACCAGTATACTTCGCCAGACCTGCCAATAGCTCCTCTGGCTCAGGATACCTCGAAGGAGATATTCTCTTCAAAGCCTCTGCTACCTTTGGGCTGGGACCGTAGGGATTCTCATTGCTGCCCAGCTTTACGATATCCTCTGGCCTCAGGTCGTATCTTTGGGATACCTCGGCAAAGCCCTTGCCTGCGACGTAAGGCTTGAGCATACTCAGACACTGTCGGAGCTTAGGACGCATTTTTTAGCGACTCTCCAATGACCCTCACCACTCTGTCGATCTGCTCTTCAGTTACCACCAGAGGCGGGATGAGGCGAATGGTGTGCTCGTTTGTGCTGTTGAGCAGGACCCCCTTTTGCAGTGCATTCTCCACCAGGGCCTTGCAATCTGCGTCCAGATCCACGCCTACCATCAGGCCAAGGCCTCTGATCTCGCGCGGACCAAGGTCTTTCAGCTTTGCACGCAGGTATGCTCCCAGCTCAGCAGACCTTTGCACCAGATTCTCCTTCTGTATGACCCTGATTGTTGCCAGCGCAGCGGCGCTGATAAGTGCCCCTCCTGCAAAGGTAGACCCGTGGTCTCCCCTCTGGAATGCGTCCGCTACAGCACCCGTGGCGAGCATGGCTCCCATGGGCAGGCCACCTGCCATGGCCTTGGCCAGGGTAATCACATCCGGCAAAACCCCAGAATGCTCCTTTGCAAACCACTTTCCAGTGCGGCCAAAGCCTGTCTGCACCTCATCGAATATGAGCAGAGCCCCAGCATCGTCGCAGATCTGGCGAGCGGCGCGCAGAAAGTCAGCATCTGCCACGTAGACCCCTGCCTCGCCCTGAACTGGTTCCAAAATCACTGCGCCACTCTCCTGGGTCACAGCTGCCTTCAGGGCTTCTTGATCATTGTATGGAACGAAGGTTGCCTCATCAAGGGGACGGAAAGGCTCGCGGTAAATTGGCTTGTAGGTGTTGCCTAGGGCTCCAAGGGTTCGGCCGTGAAAGCTGCGCTCTGCAGCTACGATCTTTGACTTCCCAGTGGCACGACGTACGAGCTTGAGGGCGGCTTCCACGCTCTCAGCTCCTGAGTTGCAGAAATAGGCCCTGCTCATGCCCGTGAGCTTCTTCAGCTCCTCTGCCAGAATAACCTGGTTCTCTGTGTAGTACAGATTGGACGTATGGATAAGCGTCTCAGCCTGCTTTTTTATGGCCTCGACGACGTCTGGATGGCAATGGCCCACGTTGTTGACTGCAATGCCTGCCACGAAGTCCAGGTACTCTTTGCCGTCTGAGTCCCACACAGTTGCACCTGAGCCACGCACCAGCGCAACGCTCTGGCGGCTGTAGGTCTGAAATATAGCTTCAGACTCGCGTTTAATGAGCTCTTTCTTGTCTATCATAGCGCACTCTTCGCAAAGCATTGCAAGCAAGAGGAAATATAGCTTTTGCACAGAAAAATGGTCAAATCTCCTTTTGGCACGATCTCCTCATTCCTTGCTAGCATTAGTCGGCCCCAAAAAATCTAAAGAACGCTCCTTGCAAAGCGAAGGCTCATCTGGATCTGGCGGTTGACATGCATGCTGGTGATCTCCATATGTCCGGGATACATGGTCTGGACGTCTAGCCTGGTCAGCCGCTCTATCGAATTGACCAGCTGCGCCGTATCTCCGCCATACATGTCAGTCCTTCCGATATTTCCGTCCGGGAAGACTGTATCGCCTGAGAATAGTATCTTCTCGTTCCTCTCGTAGAGGCATACGCTGCCCTGGGAGTGGCCAGGCGTCTCAAGGACCTCCAGCCTCCATTCCCCCAGCTCCAGTACCATGCCCTCCTTTAGCATTTCGTCGACCTTATACTCAGGTGCTTCCTGGCCGAAGAGATATGCCACAGAGGCAAGGTCGTCGCCGATGCACCCCACCTCTTTTTCGCTCAACAAGAGCCGCGCTCCAGTGGCATCTTTCAGTTGGGGTGCTGCCCCGGAATGGTCATGATGACAGTGGGTGAGGACTATCATCTCGATCTTCGTGGGATCAATGTATCTCTTGATATTTTTTAAGGTCGGCCCAGCCACCATGCCTGCGTCTACCAAAATGGGCCTCTCGTCCAATATCAGGTAGACATTGCCATCGAAGGCAGCACCGCTAACCTTATGCACTTCGACCATCGATAAACACCTTCAGGACGAATGTAATTCTTACGATATATTAGTTGGTATCAATGACGCTGATGGATGAGGCAAGCAGAGGTCGTGTGACCCGAGAGATCGATTCAGTTGCGAAGTGCGAGCAGATCGAGCCGGAAAGGCTAGCCAGGCTGGTGGCCGCAGGCCGTGTAGTCATACCTAGAGACATCCGCCGAGAGGACCTTATGCCCATGGGGATCGGTGAGCTCCTCACGACCAAAGTGAATGTGAATGTCGGCACATCTCAGAGCCTCGAATCTATTGAGGCTGAGGTAGAAAAGGCCCTGGCTGCTGTGCATGCAGGAGCCAATGCGGTCATGGATCTCTCCACTGGCGGAGACCTGGATCAGTCGCGCAGGAAGATCCTGAGCGCCGTCCACATCCCTGTGGGGACGGTGCCAATTTACAGTGCAGCTGTCAAGAAGGACCTGACTTGCCAGGGGTTATTTGATGCCCTGGAAAAGCATGCCAGGGACGGCGTGGACTTCGTGACGGTGCACGTTGGCGTCAACAAGAACACACTGGAGCGACTGCGCCAGGACCCCAGAATCATGGGTGTTGTGAGCCGTGGCGGCTCTTTGACCATGAAGTACATTGCAGAGACGGGCGAGGACAATCCATACTATTCGGAGTATGACTATCTGCTGGAGATTGCCAGGGAGTACGATCTGACGCTCTCTTTAGGCGATGGCCTCCGGCCTGGTTGCATTGAGGACGCATCGGACAGGGCCAAGTACATGGAGTTCATAATGCTCGGAGAGCTTGTCCGGAGGGCCCGCAGGGCAGGCGTGCAGGTCATGGTAGAAGGGCCGGGGCATGTGCCCGCTGATGAGATTCAGACATCAGTTTTGGCCATGAAGCACCTTTGCGACGGGGCGCCTCTGTACCTTTTGGGGCCGCTGGTGACCGACATTGCGCCCGGATACGACCACATCACTGCAGCAATGGGCGGGGTGATTGCGGGCATGGCTGGGGCAGACTTCCTCTGCGCCACGACGCCTTCAGAGCACCTGGATCTGCCAACCGTAGAGGATGTGATCGAGGGCACTTACGTCACCAGGGTGGCGGCTCATGCAGCAGACCTCACAAGGCCTGGCGTGCGGGAGCGTGCGCGCGCATGGGACCTGGAGATGGCCAAGGCCAGGGCGGATTTGGACTGGGAAGGGCAGTTTCGTGCTGCCATCAATCCGGCCAGGGCGAGGCAGATCCGCCACAGGCGCGGGGTTGAGACCGACACCTGCACCATGTGCTCAGAGCTGTGCGCAATCAGGCTTGCAAGAGAGGCGATGGAGAAAGAACGATCTCATGTGCCGCACGAAGTGTCCGAGTAGCTCTTCTCTATGACCTCCCTTCCAGGCGCGACCTCAGCAAAGATCTGTGCCTCGAAGTGCTGCACCTCTGTGTCCTCGTCCAGCCATGCGTCGGGAGGCAGTCCAGCCTTGACACAAGTCTGGCCCAGGAACTCCAGTGAATCAAAGCCCCACTCTGGGGCTACTTGAGGTAGCAGCAGGCCTGAGAATGGTCCTTTGGTCACGATCAGACCGTCTTTTCCGACGCGCACAAGTTCTGGCAGCTTATTTTTGGGGACATCGTAGGTCTTGGGTTTGGTGAGTATTGTGACCTCCACAACAATTCTCTTGAGCTCGCCGGGCCGCACGCGCGCAAAGCGCGGATCGCGAGAGCTGGCGTTGATTGCCGAATCCACGATCGCTTTGCCAAGAGGCATAACAGGATAGGGATAGCCGATGCAGCCCCGCAATTCGCCCTCCAGGTGTAGCGTCACGAACACGCCTCGGGGCTCATCGAAGACTGGAGGCAGGCCATTTGTGTCGATCGTCTTTCTCTCTAGGACGTAGGTCGTGATGGCCTCTCTGGCCAGCCTAACGGCAATGCGGCCATCTTGCAATGTGAGCATGACGCTTCATCTCCAGTTCAGAGCGTCCCAGTATTCGTATTCATGCTCCCAATTCTCTTTATTCGTCTTCACCAGTTTCTGGAAGTACTTCCTGTTTGCTTCATGCATCGCTCTCTGCTCTGGATAGTCGCGTCTGGTTGATGCATCCTCTACAAGAGTCCTGCCAAGCAGGAAAGCCTTTTTCTCTGCTTCTTGGAGTGCCTCCGGTCCTTTTGACATCTGAGCACCTACGCTTCCCGAAACGAAAGCCCCGAAGTTCAGCAGCAGAGCATCCAGATAAGTGGTGACCTGATCGAAGTTGTTGCCACCGCAGGCCACGCTGCAGCAGTACTTTCCAGCCAAAAGCTGACAGTGAACGGCATCAGCCATGCGGTCGATCATCGTCTTCATCTGTGCAGTCACTGAGTGGAAATAATTGGGTGACCCCCAGACCATTCCATCCGATGCCAAGATCTTCTCGTAAAGCCCCTGGAAGTCGTCTTTATGCACACACTCGCCCTTCTTGAAGCAGACCTGACAGGCATTGCAGTACGTGATCTTTTGCTTGCAGACGTCCACAAGCTCCACCTTCGCCCCTGAAGCCTTCGCTCCGTCAAGCACAGATTGCACCAGCTTCAAAGTCGTGCTCTTGGAGCCTCTCGGGCTCGCGCAGATTCCCAAGATCTTCATCTCCATTTATGATCACCATTCTTCAGACAGATCCTCATGTGACCACTGCCTTCTTAAAGACTCGCCAGGCCACCAGGAACATAATTGAGGCGAAGGCAGTCAGAGCCAAGAGCGAGAGGATTATGTCATTTGTGGTGTAGACATAATGAGCACCGATGGCATAAAAATCGTCGCCTATGGCAAAGTAGCGCACGCCGTTGACCAGATGTGTCAGGGGATTAAATTGTGACATGACCCTAACTGGTCCAGGAAAAGCGTCTATTGGATAGAGAGCATTGCTGGCGAAGAACAGAGGCAAAGTGAGGAGGGTTACGACTGCCTGCAGACCTTCTGGCGTCTCCATGGTCATGGAGATTGCAGAGGAGAGAAAGATAAATCCAATTGAAAAGATGCCCACGAAGAGCAATATCCCAAAAATGGCGCCTGCTGTTTGAATCGTTGTATAGCCTGGAAAGAACCGAACCCCTATAAACAGGCCGAAGCCCATGATGACCATCACCTGTATGAATGATTTGGTCATGCCGGAAAGGCCTATGCCGATGATGATGTGGTTTCTTGGCATTGGGCTGGCCAGTAGCTCTCTCATCAGCCCCCAGTTCTTGTCGAAGAGCAGGCTGATCCCTCCAAAGAGGCTGGTGAAGAGCGTGGTGAGAGCGATTACACCTGCACCCATGAAGGTAAGATAGGAAATTGTAGTGGCACCTTCAGGCACTGCCATGACGGAACTGAGCCTCGAAAAGTTGCTGGACATGGCAGCCCCGTACAGGGCCATCCACAGGGCGGGCTGGACCAGGGATGCCACAAGTGCTATCTTGAATCTGACGAACCTCAACATGTCACGCCAATAGATGGTCACGAACTCAAAAGCCATCTTTATCGACTCCTCCTGGGCTGGATTCTATGCAGCTTCTCCACCCCTGCGTTTCGAATGTCCCTGCCGGTGTAATGCACGAAGACGTCGTCCAATGTCGGCTTTTTCAGGTTCGCTCCAATGATCCTTATACCGCCATCCCTTAGCCGGTTCATTATGAGTGGTAGGCAGTGCGTGCCATCTGTGTTGATGGTGACCGCCAGCCCATGGGCTGCAACCTTGACATCCATGACGGCTTTTAGGCCTTTGAGCATATTCATAGATGCTTCGTCGTCGCTGGTCTCAAGGTATATCATATCTCTTCCAAGGGCATTCTTGAGTTTGGCTGGATTGCCGGAAGCTATTATCTTGCCGTGGTCTACGATGTCGATCCAGTCGCTGACCTGGTCAGCTTCGTCCATGTAATGTGTGGTAAGAAAGATGGTAGTCCCTGAGTCGTTAACCAATTTTATGTAATCCCACAGCCTGCGCCTGGTTTGGGTATCAAGGCCGATAGTCGGCTCGTCCAGGAAAAGCACTTTAGGCCGGGTCATCAGTCCGCGGCCTATCTCCAGACGCCTCTTCATGCCGCCGGAGAGGTTGCGAGTGCGAACATCTCTCTTGTCCTCAAGCTCCACCAGTTTGATGATCTCATCGATTCGCCGCCTTCGTTCGTCTCTTTGCATGGAGTATATTCTGCCGTGCAGCTCAAGTGTCTCCTTGACAGTTAGATCGCGGTCCAATGTTTCGTCTTGGAATACAATGCCAATGCTCCTTCGCACCTGTTCAGGCTGGGTGGCAAGGTCGTATCCAGCTATGATCACAGAGCCTTTTTGCACTGGAAGCAGGGTGGTAAGGATATTGATGACTGTGCTCTTGCCTGCGCCATTTGGTCCAAGGAATGAGAATATCTCGCCCTCCCGAACAAAAAAACTGATGCCATCTACTGCTTTGAAGTTGCCGTAACTGTACTCCAAGCCATTGACCTCAATGATGTTTTCCATAGTCTTAATAGTCCTAAGGCCTGTTTTATATTGCTGCGAGTCTATATCTAGTTTGAGTCTGAGGCACCCTATGGCGTGGCTCAAGTCCCTCCCAAGTGCTGGCTTCATCACGAAAAGATTGATCACCAAAGAGAGTTCCTATTTTTGAGGAATAGGTGCTAGCCATGAGTCAGACTGAGGCTATCGAGAAGGCGAAGGAGCACTTCGCAAAGCTGCTGGAGGCGCAGCTCGAGCGTGTTGATCAGATGAAGTCCAATGATGCGTGGGTGGATTACAGCAGGCTTGTGCCCATCGTCATAGGCGTGGTTGGCGGCGATGGTATCGGCCCTTACATCACCAAAGAAGCTGTGCGTGTGCTAAAATATGTGCTGGCACGAGAGATGGCAGCAGGAAAGGTCCAGCTCAGGGACATTCCCGGCCTTACCATCGAGGAGAGGGCTGCGGCCAACAAGGCACTTCCAGAAGGTGCGCTTGAAGCCTTGAAGGAATGTCACGTCATCCTCAAAGGTCCCCTCACCACGCCCAAGAAGGGCGATCCCTGGCCGAACCTGGAGAGCGCAAATGTATCTATGCGCCGAGAGCTGGATCTATTTGCCAACGTTCGACCTGTGAAGGTTCCGGAGCAGGGGATCGACTGGATCTTCTACAGGGAGAACACTGAGGGCGAGTACGTCCTGGGCAGCAAGGGATTCAATGTGACCGACGACCTGGCTGTGGACTTCAAGGTCATAACCACCCCAGGCGCAGAGCGTATAGTTCGGCTGGCCTTCGAGTACGCCCGCAAAAACGGCATAAAACGCGTCTCCGCGGTCACTAAGGCCAATGTCATAAAGACGACTGACGGAAAGTTCCTGGAGATCGCCAGGCGCGTGGCCAGGGACTTTCCAGAGATCCAGTTCGACGACTGGTTCGTGGACATCATGGCAGCAAAGCTGGTGGATGAGAAACGCAGGAAAGACTTCAAGGTCATAGTGCTGCCAAATCTCTACGGAGATATCCTGACAGATGAGGCTGCTGAGTTTCAGGGAGGCGTTGGCACAGCGGGCAGCGCCAACATCGGCAAGCGTTATGCCATGTTTGAGGCCATACATGGCTCCGCCCCGCGAATGGTTCAAGAGGGCAGGGCGATTTACGCGGATCCTGCCAGCATGATGAGAGCCTGCGTGATGCTGCTGCGCCACATAGGCTTTGTGGATCAGGCGAGCAAGATGGAGATGGCCCTGGACATATGCGGCCTGTTCGAGAAGAAGGTCGTCATTACTGGCCGGGCAGGTGGTGCAACTGGCGCGCAATTTGCCGACTATGTGATGGAGACGCTGAAGGATCCAGGGCTTGAGGGCCGCTGGAGGAGCTTTCAGAGGTAAAGCTTTAGCCGAATAAGACCATTATTTTTTCTGTGCAAAGACTCGCAATAGCATTTCCAAAGATCTCTCTGATCTTTGTGATTGGAATGGAGGCCTGGCAGGTTTGACGATCTTTGGGGTGGATATCGCCAGCGGCTCGCCCCACAGTCGTCAGAGTCCAAGTTACTCGCTGGCGATTTTGGATGGTGATACAGTCAACTGCCACCACATGATCAGCAGGCACAAGCTTACCAGGCTCATCCGGGAGCACCAGCCTGAGATAGTTGCCATGGACAATGTCCACGAGCTGGTCTCGAGCCGAAGGGAGCTCATGGACTTCCTGAGGCTGATGCCTGCCACCACAAAGCTCGTGCAGGTTACTGGAGCTGACCGTCCCGAGTCTCTGGTCAAGGTGGCCAGGTGGCACGGCATCACCTTTGACCGGACGAGATCTCTGGAGGAGGCCGAGGCCTGCGCCCGGCTAGCTGCCAGGGGCGTGGGTGCTGTCGTATCGGCATTCGAGGACCGCACATGGATCAAGGTTAGCAGGAGGCGTTCGCCTGGGCGCGGAGGGTGGAGCCAGAATCGCTATTCACGCAAGATTCATGGCGCTGTGAAGGGGCTGGCGCGCGAGGTGGAGAGGCAACTGCGTGAGTCCGGCCTGGAGTTCGCATGCAGGACAGTGGAGGGCCTGGGTGGCTACACCAGGGCGGAGTTCGTGGTGGAAGCGGCGCGCGACAAGGTTCATTTGGATCCTGGCTACTACTGCGATGCGCAGTTGAAGGTGCAGAGCATCGAGCGACCTGAGCTTCAGTTCAAACCACTTTTGCAGAGGCGAGGATACATCATCGTGGGCCTGGACCCTGGCACGACGACGGGCATTGCAGCCTTGAATTTAGGCGGCGAGCTGATCGACCTCATCAGCGCCCGGGCCATGTCGTCATCAGATGTAATCGAATGGATCGCTGCGCGCGGAAGGCCGCTGGTGGTTGCCACGGACGTCTTTCCCACACCTGGTGCCGTTGAGAAGGTGAAGCGTGCCTTCAATGCAGTGCTGTTCTCGCCTGGAATGGACGTTCCGGCTGAAGAGAAGATAGCAATGGCCAGGGAGTTCGGCTACAAAAACGACCACGAGCGCGATGCATTGGCTGCTGCTGTTTACGCCTTTAAAAAATATAAAAACAAGTTCCTGCTGGTGGAGAAGAAGGTCCCCCAAGAGATCGATCCAGATGAAGTGAAGGCGCTGGTAGTCAAAGGCTATTCCATCGAGAATGCCATAGCCGAACTCACAGAGCTTCCGGAGCCCGAGGTCAGGCCGCCTGCAGTACAGGGGGCAGTGGATGTGGCCCCAGATGTTGCGGCCCTGAAAGGTCAGAACATGCAGCTTGCAGAGCAGGTCAGGACGCTGCGCTCCTATCTGGATGAGCTTAGGGCAGAGATGGCTGAGAAGGATGCTGCCATGAGCGCCCTGAGAGCCAAGATCGAAAGGCTGAGGGACAAGACTGCCCGCGAGATCAAACGCGACCAGGAGATCAGGATTCGAGAGAAAGAGATCGAGCGACTGCGCTCGATTCTGCGCTCGGAGAGAAAATACATCAAGAAACTGAAAAGATCACTCTCGCGCAAGAAGAAGATGGAGAGCATCGAGGAGGCGAAGGGCATGCTGCGGCTGAAGGTGCTGGATGCTTTCTCCCGCGAGGCCGTGGCCTCAGCCCAGGAGCGCTGGGGTCTGGAGGCAGGGGACATAGTCTTATTGCTGGATGCCAGCGGCGGAGGCAGGACTGCAGCGGATCTGCTCATCGAACGGGGAATTGGGGCTGTAGTTACCGATAGCGAGATGGTGCCGGCTGTGCGAGAGCACTTCTACGAGAAGGGCATCCCGGTCTTCTCAAGATTGGAGATGCCGGTGCAAATGATAGATAACCTGCCGTTCATCCGACCGCTGGATTTGGATGCTGCCACAGCTCGCTGGAAAGAGCAGATGAAAGAGCGCCAGGCAGCACGCCAAGCAGAACGGCTGGAGAGCATCATCCAGGAGTACCGCGTGGAGAGGAAGAAGGAGGAGAAGAGAAAGCTGAAGACGGGCTTAGCTGTTCGGCGCCAAGAGTGATCGGCCTTTTTTAAAATGAATGGCCACAAGACGTGGCATCCTCCCTTGCCCCTGAAGAGGAGGATCCTATGCCTGCTTGGTATGAAAATGGTTCTCGCAAAGATCCATTTTCATCCACATGGGTGACCTTGGGTCATGAGGGTTTTTCTATAAATAGCCAAGCAGTGTGGAGCGAAAGCATTCAGATTGCCTGTACTGCTATCGCCTGGCGAGCCATGCCAGCCTCTCTGGCCTGTCCATCAGCGCAGTCCCAACCAGCAGTGCATCAGCTCCTGCATCCATCATCATTTGGGCCTCTTCTCTTGTATGAACTCCGCTCTCTGCCACTAAAAACACGCCTGCGTCCGATGCCAGCGGAGCCAGTCGCTCGAAGGTCCCAAGATCAACTTCCAGGGTATTCAAGTTGCGGTTGTTGATTCCTATGATCCGTGAATCCGTCTTCAGCGCAGCCTCCAGCTCTTCAGGGGTATGAACCTCCACAAGTGGCTCCATCCCCAAAGACATGGCATGTTCCACAAAACGCTCCAGATCTATTCCAAGCGATGCTATCAGCAGCACAAGGTCTGCCTGGACCTCCGCTAGCTGCCTCTCGTCGAAGATGAAGTCCTTTCTCAAAACCGGCAGCTTTGCCCTCCTGGCGATTGTGACGTTCTCCAGAGCGCCCTTGAAGTAAGTGGGCTCAGTCAGGACCGAAATCGAACAGGCATTGTTATCTGCATAAGCTCTCGCATAAGCTGCAA
>JAUCQD010000094.1 GCA_030372945.1 Methanothrix sp.
CATTGGCTGAGCCCACCGGGGGCAAGGCTGCCATCAAGACTGCCATAGTAGAAGTCTTAGAGTGATCTGCGATGCAACGTGAGGGCTGGCCAGAGCCCGGATCCCTGGTGGTCTGCACTGTAACTCAGGTTGTGGACTTCGGCGCCTTCGTCTCTCTGGACGAGTATTCAGGCAAGCAGGGCTTGATCCACATCTCTGAGGTGGCTAGCGGATGGATCAAATACATTCGCGACCACGTAAGAGAGGGACAAAAGATAGTCTGCAAAGTCCTGAATGTCGATACGTCTCGCCATCACATAGATCTTTCTCTTAAAGATGTGAATGAGCATCAGCGCAGGGAGAAGATTCAGGAGTGGAAGGCTGACCAGAAGGCATGGAAATGGCTGGAGATGGCCTATAAAGATCGGCCCGATGATGTTAAGCGCGTGGCTGATGCCCTGGTGGCAGCTTACGACAGCCTCTATTTAGCCATGGAGGAGACGGCCTTGAGTGGTGTCGACGCCCTTAAGGATGCGGGCCTGTCCGAGGAGGACGTAAAGATCCTGGAGAGCCTCTCCAGAGATAACGTCAAAATACCCTCTGTTGAGATCAGCGGCTATGTAGATATCACATCCCCAGCTTCTGACGGTGTTGAGGTCATCCGCAAGGCCCTCAAGCAGGCCAAGCGCACGAAAGACAAGGATGCGACGATTACCATCACCTACATTGGTGCGCCACGTTATCGCATTCACGTTACTGCACCTGATTACAAGCACGCTGAGTCTGTTCTCAAGAAGTCCGCTCAGAGTGTAGTGAAGTACATCGAGCAGCACGGCGGAGAAGGCACCTTCCTTAGAGAGGCATGAGATCAAAGATCATGAGGTGTACGGCCTGCTACCGCTACACGTTGAAGGATGCCTGCCCTGTCTGTGGCGCTCCTACCATTCCTACCAAGCCTGCCAAGTTCTCTCCTGACGACCCTTATGGGAGATACAGGAGAGCATTGGCCAAGGAGGCTAAATGAAGGAGACCCTTGTTCGCCGAATAAAAGATGTGACGCTAAAGGACCCGATCCTAGTGGAAGGGCTGCCGGGCGTTGGCCATGTTGGGAAACTGGTGGCAGATCACATGGTAGAGGAGTTGAAGGCAGAGAAGATCATTGAGATCTACTCGCCTCACTTTCCGCCTCAGGTCATGGTTAGGGAAGATGGCACCATCAAACAGGTCAGGAACGAGATCTATGCTTATCAGGGAAAGGGTAAAGAGTCAGACCTTCTCATCCTGATCGGGGACTACCAGAGCGCCACCAATGAGGGGCACTACGAGCTCACAGGCATCTTCCTGGATATAGCCCAGAGCTTCAATGTATCGCGCATCTATGCCTTGGGCGGCTATGGCACTGGACAGTTCGTCGACAAGCCAGCTGTTATGGGTGCTGCCACGCGGATTGAGCTGGTCGAAGAGATGAAGCAGCATGAGGTGATCTTCCACGAGAACGAACCTGGCGGTGGCATCATCGGAGTCTCTGGCCTACTGCTGGGGCTTGGCGCCCTGCGAGGCATAGACGCAGTTTGCCTGATGGGCGTGACCAGCGGCTATCTCGTGGATCCCAAGGCTGCTCAAGAGGTTCTGAGAATCCTCTCGCATATCCTCGGGATTGAAGTTAGCATGCATGCCCTGGAGGAGCGCGCGAAGGAGATGGAGAAGATCATCGGCAAGCTCCAGGAGATGGAGAGGGCCCAGGCGCCCTATGAGGCTGGTGGAGATGAAGATCTCAGGTACATCGGATAGTCTCCTGGATTATGCATATCGGCTCCTCGATTTGGCTGAGCGGGAGGGCGCACAAGAGGCTGAAGTTTTTGGCATTCAGGGACATTCTGTGGATGTGGACCTGCGAAAGAACGCTGTGGAGCTGGTCAGCGAGAGCTTTCACTGTGGCCTTGGCCTGCGGGCTGTCGTGTTGGGATCTGTGGGCTTCTCCAGTACCAGTAATATGGGGCTTTTAGCATCGGTGGCCAGAAGTGCAGTCAAGTCAGCACGGGCGCGGGGATCCGATGATGCATGGCGCTCTCTGCCTCATCCTGAGAAGATAGTGCATCCGACTGGCATTTATGATGCTCGATTGGAGCAGATTGGGCCTGAAGAGTGTCTCGACCTGGCTATGAGCCTTCAGCGAGGCTGTGCGGAGATCAAAGGAGTTGAACCCGTATCAGGCAGTCTAGGCTGCGTTTTTGGAACTGACTATGTGGTTAACTCACTTGGAATTGAGCTCCAGGAGACTTCGACGATGATGCATGCATCCATGGAGACCATTGCCAGGGCCGGTGACGTGGCAACAGGCAGTGAATTTCAAAACTCCAGAACGCTTCAGCCATCTCTGGAAGATGTAGGCAGGGCAGCTGCTCAGATGGCCAAGGCCTCTTTAGGCGGGACGAGGGGCGAGAGCGGAAATTTCGATGTGCTTTTGAAGCCCATAGCCGTCGCGGAGTTATTGGAGGCCACCCTGCTGCCTGCAATATTCGCGGATAGCGTGCAGAAAGGCAGGTCAGCCCTGAAAGGTCGCGTGGGCGAGCAGATCGCTTCTGAGAGCCTTCAGATAACTGACGATGGCTTGCTCTCAGGAGGACTTGATTCCTCATCTTTTGACGGCGAAGGCGTGCCTTCTCAGAGGAACGTCCTGGTCGAAGATGGCATTTTGCTGGGCTTCCTATACGACAGCTACACCGCTGGAAAAGACGGCGCCAAGTCCACAGGCAACGCTGTGCGCTCCGGATACTCTGATGTTCCACGCGTGGGCATACGGAATTTGATCATGAGCTCTCATGCAGCCCATGACCTTTTCGCTGAGGCAGAGGGATATCTGGTAAATGGCCTCATCGGTGCTCATACCGCAAATCCAATATCTGGCGACTTCTCTGTCGAAGCGAGAAACGTCTTTTACATAACGCCTGGCGAGGATCCAAAGCCCATACGGTCCTTGATGCTTGCGGGAAATATCTTCGAGATTCTGTTGGATGTCGAGCTTGGCACTGATGTGCGTTCTGTGGGAGCCATTGTCACGCCGACGGCAAAGGTCAGGATGAACGTAATAGGCAGCTAAGGAGGTTTTATGATCATCGGAGGGCCTGCCTCCCAGCTTTTAGCTGGAAGGGTTGCGGCCATTTTAGGACAAGAGCTGGCTCTTTGCGATTACAAGACATTTCCGGACGGAGAGTCGTACACACAGGTTGTGACGCCGCTGGAAGACGAGGTAGCTATAATCCAATCTACGCCCACAGATCAAGACCTCGTTTTTCTGTTGCAGCTCCTGGATATATGTCAGGGAAAGAAGATATCACTTGTCATACCGTACTTCGGCTATGCTCGCCAGGACAAGATCTTCAAGCCCGGCGAGCCCATGACTGCAAGAGCAGTGGCCACTGCACTCAATCCCTTCCTCGAGAATGGACGGGTCCATCTGGTGAACATCCATGCCACGTCCATCATCTCGCATTTCCGGTGCCAGGCCCAGAATTTGGACGCCACACCGCTTCTGGCAGACGGGATCCGTTCAATGGGCCTGGAGGATGCAGTGGTCATATCCCCAGACAAAGGTGCAGTGGCTATGGCCAAGGCTGCTGCCTCGCGCCTTGGGGTGCAATGCGATTACCTGCAAAAGACGAGGCTCTCAGGCACAGAGGTCTCAATGGCGCCAGTGGAGCTGGAGGTTATGGGCAGGGATGTGGTCATCTTCGACGACATGATAGCAACCGGCGGCACGATGGCCACGGCCATCTCGCTCCTCCGCCAGCAGGGGGCAAGATCGGTCTACCTGGCAGCAGTTCATCCTGTATTGACGGGATCGGCCGTTCTGAAGCTCTACCGATCAGGTGTCAAGGCGGTGCTGGCTACGGACACTCTGGACAGGGGCGTGAGCACAGTCTCAGTTGCGCCACTGATCGCTGAGGCGCTGAAGGCGTGAACCGTTGCACCCTGAAAAGGCGCTGCGTCCCACTTCATCGCCAAAACTTGCATCGCAGATCCATTCCAGAGCAAATAAACCGGAACACCTTCAAGAAGCTTCCCACTTCATCGCATTCACGGATCCCTTGCAAGGCAGAGCTTATTTATGAGCTGCCACAATAGAGTCGATAACTCATTTCAGGCGTCTTCCATGTCCGGCAACACATTTGGCACAATATTTCGCATTACCACATGGGGAGAGTCTCACGGACGCGCCGTTGGAGTCGTAGTGGACGGCTGCCCAGCGGGCCTCGACCTGGCGGCAGAGGACATCCAGAGGGAGCTTGATAGGAGACGGCCTGGCCAGAGCAGGGCATCTACTCAACGCATGGAGGAGGACCGCGTGGAGGTTTTATCAGGAATCTTTGAGGGGCAGACCACTGGAACGCCCATCTCCATGGTCGTCTGGAACAAGGATGCAAATTCCAGCGCCTACGATGCCCTGCGAAGCAAGCCCCGGCCTGGACATGCAGATTATGCTTACCAGATGAAATTTGGCCTAAGGGACCATCGAGGAGGAGGCCGCGCCTCAGCACGCGAGACCGTCGGTCGCGTGGCAGCAGGCGCAGTTGCCAAGAAGCTCCTCTTCAGGGAGGGGATCGTGATCGTCGGCTACGTGGCGGAGCTTGGCGGGATAGGGGCAAAGATCGTTCCTTCTGATTGGGATGAACTGAGAGCCACTGCAGAGTCCAATCCCGTTCGATGCCCTGACCTTGTCGCTGCCCAAAAGATGCTCCTGCTCTTGGATAAAGTTCGAGCTGAGGGCGACAGCCTGGGCGGGATAGTGGAGATTTTGGCCAAGGGCGTTCCTCCTGGCCTTGGCGAGCCTGTCTTCGACAAGCTGGACGCAGATTTGGCCAAGGCGTTGATGAGCATCGGCGCTGTGAAGGCTGTGGAGATCGGCGCGGGACTTGAGAGCGCAAGACTGCGCGGAAGCGTGATGAATGATCCCATAATCCTCCGCAAGGGCAAGATCGAGTTTGAGAGCAATAATGCCGGCGGCATTCTGGGTGGCATCTCCACTGGCGCTCCTATCGTCTGCAGGATTGCTGTAAAGCCGACGCCCTCCATCGCGAAGCGGCAGCGCACCGTCGACCTTTTATCTGGCGACCAGTCCGAGATCGAGATTCAAGGAAGACATGATCCAGCGATCCCTCCCAGAATTGTGCCTGTGGCAGAGGCCATGGTGGCACTGGTGCTGGCCGATCATCTCTTGAGAGACAGGACGGCACGCGTTGAGGCCGGTCAGGGTGAGACTTGCCCAACATTGCCTGGGGGCCACCCATGTGGATGAAAATAGGTCTCTGCAAGATCGCATTTTAATGCCAAAAATAGCTCCAGGCTCAGTCATGAGTTCTTCAGGTCCTCTTCGCCAAAGAGGAAGATCTCTTCGATGCTGGCCTGCAATGCCCTGGAGATCCTGTAGGCCAGCTTGAGCGATGGATTGTACTTCCCCTTTTCCAGGAAAAGGATGGTCTCCCGCCGCACACCGACCATGCGAGCCAGGTCCTCCTGGGTGAGGTCATGCCTCGCCCTTAGCTCTTTGATGCGCGTCTTCATGACCGCCCCACATCGCCCCGACGATTAAGGACGATGATAAAGAGGATAGCGCTGCCGGTCATAATGTAGATGACTGCCGACAGAGCAATCGACGCGCTTAGGTCGATGATGCCCATAATGACTATGCAAAATATGACCAGCGAGAGGATTATGCTCGCGAACCATGAGTAAGCCAGGCTGAAGGCTCTGATCTTGTCTGTTCGCTCATCCTTCTCAGGCTGATCTCCTTTCTGCCAGAATCTGACAATTGCCGTGATGAGGGCTGCCACGCCTCCTGCTGCAACGAAGAGTGCATCATAGCCAAGTAGAGAGAGAAGCAGTCCTGCTGCAATCAGTGCAGCCCCAAGAAGCATTCCTGCCAAAAATCTGCTCGTCTTCATGTTCGTCTTCAGGTTCGTCTTCATGTTATGT
>JAUCQD010000095.1 GCA_030372945.1 Methanothrix sp.
TAGTAATACGGCATAAAGCCTTATATAGACCTGCTACATAAATCTGAAACAAGCTTATAAAAAAGGCGATGACAATGCATCATTTGAAGAGAAGAACCCTCCCATTCACGTCTATCGTCGGCCAAGACGACATGAAGTTCGCCCTGATTTTAAATGCTATAAATCCCCGCATAGGTGGCGTTCTTATCCGAGGCGACAAGGGCACCGCCAAGTCCACGGCTGTGCGGGCCTTGGCCGACCTGCTGGAGGATATACTCGTGGTCGAGGACTGCCCCTTCAACTGCGACCCAGCCAACCGGGAAGCCATGTGCGATCTGTGCTTTGAGAAGAGTCAGAAAAATCAGATAAAAGGGATTAAGAGAAAGACGCCCGTGGTTGATCTGCCGCTGGGAGCGACAGAGGATCGGGTAGTCGGCTCTTTAAATGTAGAGAAGGCCATCAAGGAGGGCATAAAAGCCCTCGAACCTGGCATCCTTGCAGCCTGCAATCGGGGTATACTCTACATAGATGAGGTCAACCTGTTAGATGATCACGTAGCCGATGTTCTATTGGATTCAGCCGCCATGGGAGTGAACATCGTGGAGCGTGAAGGTGTGTCAGTGGCCCATCCCTCTCGCTTCATCCTGGTCGGGACCATGAACCCCGAGGAGGGAGAGATCAGGCCGCAGCTTCTGGACAGGTTCGGGCTGCAGGTGAGCGTGGCCGGAATCGAGGATGTGGACCAGAGAATGCAGATCGCAAAGATGGCTGACGAATTCGATCTCGATCCTGAGGGATTTGTAAGGGCATATCAGGACGATCAGGACCGGCTGAAAGAGCAGATCTGCAAAGCCAGGGAGATGCTCCATCAGGTTACATTGAGCGATGATCTGCTCCGCACAATAGCTGCTACCTGCATAGACCTGGGGGTCAGGACGCACAGGGCAGAGATAGTGATCTCCAGAACGGCTAAGACCATTGCCGCCTTCCAGGGAAGGAGTGAGGTCCAGCCTGAGGACGTGAAGAAGGCCATGGAGCTGGCACTGGCCCACAGGATGAGGAGCCGGCCTTTTGAGCCTCCGACGTTGAACAAGGATAAGCTGGACAGATCCATGGAAAAGCAACAGCATGAACATCAGCATGAGCACCAACATGAGCAGCAGCAAAAGAACCCACCTCCTCAACAGCAAAAACCCCAGCAGCAGAAAAGGCAGGAGCAAGAGCCACAGAATCCCGACTCAGAGCAGGACTCCAATCAGACACAGGCTGCAGCGCCGCAGGAGCAGATCTTCGAGATAGGGGCCCCAATAGATGTGCGAAAGATTGGGATCTCCCGCAGGAGAGACAGGGTAATGCGCCGCAAGGTAAGCGGCAGGAGGATGAACACCCTTGCTGCCCAGAACACTGGCAGATACCTCCGGCAGAGGATGCCGACAGGAAGAAAGGACATCGCCATCGACGCCACAATCCGGGCCGCTGCCCCTTACCAGAGATCGAGGTCTGGAAACAACGCCATCAAGGTGAAGAGCGAGGACATCAGGGAGAAGGAGCGTGTTGGGAAGACATCTGCTGTGGTCTTATTCGTTGTGGATGCCAGCGGCTCTATGGGTGCCAATCAGAGGATGGAGAGCGCTAAAGGCGCTGTCCTGTCTCTCCTCATGGACTCCTATCAAAAGAGGGATAAGATAGGCATGGTGGCATTCAAGGGCAAGGACGCGGAGCTTATCCTGCCTCCATGCTCCAGCGTGGATCTGGCCTTGACCAGGCTAAAGGAGCTTCCCACAGGCGGCAAGACGCCGCTTTCTGCCGGCCTCTCCCGAGGCCTGCAGCTCTTGCAGGGGGAGATGAGAAAGAACGATGAGATCAAGCCCATGATGGTACTCATATCCGACGGCCGAGCCAACGTGGGCATGGGCGGCAAGATCAAAGATGAGCTCTTGGAGATCTCTGAGAGGAGTCGCCAACTGGGGATCAACACCATAGTCATAGACACCGAGGTTGTGGAGAACTCGTTCATGGATATGAGGCTTGGATACTGCAGGGATATCGCAGAGACTGCAGGGGGAAAGTACTATCCCATCTCAGGGCTGACGCCCGAGGCGCTCTACAGCATCATCGACCTGGAGCATAAGCTCCTCTTTGATGCCAATACCTAAAGAAAGGATATCGATTGGGTAAATGGCGTTCTGGAGAGATCATGAGGCTTTATGACCAATATAATCGATATATCAGGCTTAAATAAAGAATACTCTGGGAAGAAGGTTGTCGACGGACTTAACCTGTGCGTATCCCAAGGCGAGCTCTTCGGATTTCTGGGGCCCAACGGAGCTGGCAAGACAACAACCATACGCATCCTGACCACACTTACAAAGCCCACATCAGGAAAGGTGCTCATCAGCGGCATTGATGTAGCCAGAGATCCTGCAAGTGTGAAATCGGAGTTCGGCGTAGTACAGCAGCATCTAAGCCTGAACAGGGATCTGACCATTGCCGAGAACCTTGAGCTGCACGCACGGCTGCATCACATCTCCAGATCGGAGCGAAGGAAGAGGATATCTGAGCTGCTGGACTATGTGGAGCTCTCCGACCATGCCGACTATCTCATCGACAGCGTGTCGGGAGGCATGAAGAGAAGGGCCATGATCGCCCGGGCCCTAATCCATAGGCCTAAGCTTCTCTTTCTGGATGAGCCGACTGTGGGGCTGGATGCTCAAACCAGGCGCAGGGTCTGGGATCTCATCCGCAGGATGAACTCTGAAGGCACAACTGTCTTCTTGACAACTCACTACATCGAGGAGGCAGAGGCTTTATGCCAGAGAGTTGGCGTGCTTCATCACGGCAAGCTAATCGCACTCGGAAGTCCTCTGGAGCTCCGCCAGAGGCTGGGCATGGTCGCAGTTGAGATACAAGAGAAGGAGAATGGCACAACCTACCGCTATTTCCCAGATCGATCGAGCGCTGCCAGGTTCATCCAGAGCCTGCCCAATACTGAGCGGGTGATCATGAGGGAGTCGAACCTGGAGGATGTATTCATAGAGCTGACAGGCCAGAAGGTCATAGGGGATTAGATGCTCGATTCCTACAGCATACTCTGGTCAGACCTGGCAGCACTCAAGCGGCGCTGGCCTCGCTACCTTATCACCACGCTGATGAGTCCTATCCTCTATCTGGTGGCTTTCGGCTGGGGCCTTGGCAGGGGAATTAACCTGAATGGGACGAGCTATCTCGAGTTCGTGATACCGGGAATAATCGCCCTGACAGCCATGACCACCAGCTTCAACGGGGCCGGGACCAGGCTGAACGTCGACAGGCTCTACTTCAAGAGCTTCGACGAGTGTCTC
The DNA here is from genome assembly GCA_030372945.1 of Methanothrix sp. Taxonomy (GTDB): domain Archaea; phylum Halobacteriota; class Methanosarcinia; order Methanotrichales; family Methanotrichaceae; genus Methanothrix. The sequence continues at coordinate 3,321 of JAUCQD010000095.1, forward strand.
ATGGCCCCAGTGGGGCTGCCCTCACTGCTGTTGGGAAAAGCCCTGATCGGCGTTGTGAGGGGCGTCTTGAGCTCTGTTGGTTTTTTGGCAGTGGCCCTGCTTATCGCACCGCACATGCATATCAGTCTGCCATTTGTTCTCGGGCTCTTGCTCTGTTGTCTGACATTTGCCTTTCTCGGAGTGCTCGCCGCCCTTCTGGCCCGCTCGCATGAGGACATGGCCACCTTCGGAAGCCTGATCCTGATGCCCATGACATTCCTTGGCGGGACATTCTTCTCCCTCGCCCAGGTGCCCTTCGGGCTGAAGATGGCGCTCTATGCGCTACCCCTCACCCATGCCAGCCTTTTTCTGCGAGCTGCTGCCCTGGACCAGCCTTTGCCCTGGAGCTCGTTCCTTGTGCTCCTGGCCTTCTTTGCGATATTTCTGGGGGGAGGGATGCTGGCCTTGAGGAGGATGAGCGTTTAGATCCATTGTTTTATTTTTCGTAAATTAGCAGAAAAATTTATAATTAATCATGCCATGAACTAAGATTTTGGTGATATAATATGAATATATTATCATCAAGTAGCACGAATTCTGTATGCTGCATCTTAGCGATCTTTGCCCTCTTCATGCCCGTCGCCGCGGCTGAGCAGCAGGGCAGCACAGACCTGCTGAGGATATTCGGCAATGCCAATATGGACGACAGGATCGATGGCGCCGACGCTGCCTATGTGCAGGGCATAATTGACGAGAAGAATGCGCTAACGAAGCTTTCCGATGCCAATTACGATGGCAAGATCGACTCACAGGACATAGATAGGATAAATGAGATAATAAAGGGCGAGGAGAGGGAGCTGACGGTCTCCGGCTCGATCGACAGGAATGTGACGATCAAGATGCCTGTGAAATCCCTAATCGCCCTGGGCAGCTACAGGAACGAGGCAGCCAAGATCCTCAATGCCCAGGATATGATGGTGGGAGTATCATCGGATATCATCCAGATGAAATACTATTATCCCGAGCTTGCAGATAAGCCCGCCGTTGGCACCTGGTCTACACCTGACAGCGAGGCGATCGTCAACCTCCGGCCGGATATCGTCATCACCTCTGCCAATCGCGACCGGGCCACTAAACTGGAGGAGAGCCTAAAATCGGCGGGCATAGCTGTTCTAGGCCTTGATTTCTACAGAGATAACATCATTCGGTCGGAGATGAAGACACTGGGATTCATCCTGAAC
>JAUCQD010000096.1 GCA_030372945.1 Methanothrix sp.
ACAGTATGCCCTTCAGCAGCTCAGCTGGATTGATCAGCCCCATCCTCTGCCATATGATCCAGATGCCAATGAACGTCCCTGCCATTGCCCCTAAGTTTGCAAGTGCTGCCACCAAAATGACCTTGAATAGCCTGTTCTTCATCATCTCGTCAAAGCTGCTCGCCTGAGCCAGCCGCTTCAAGTCTGCCACAGTTGGCTTGAGCTTCCAGGCCTCGACCATACCCGCAAACCAGCCCGCTGCCACGAAGGGGTTGATCGTCGTCATCCAGGCCACCATCAGGGCGGTGAGGGCAGATAGCGGATGCCCCCTTGCCAGGACGACGCCCAGGGCCGAGAGCCCCCCAGTGACTATGAACCAGATTCCAAAAGCCAGGACGATGTTCTGGCTTGACTGGGCCTTGACAATGACAAGTCCAATCGTCGCGATGATGAGCAGAGACACTACGACTCCAAAGACCCTTGCAAATGTGATCTTCTTCGAGGGCCTCTCGTTCAAGCCCTCCAGGGCAGGTATATCATCGGGATGGGCCAAATGCCGCGCGATGCCCTCCTTGTGGCCCGCACCCACCACCGCTAAGACGCGCCCCTGCCTGGAGAGCATATGCAAATTTCTTGCCAGATAGGCATCGCGCTCGTCCACCAGCACGCTCGCCGCAGCAGGAGAGATCTTGCGAAACTCCGAGATCATCTGCGAGACAATGTCCTCCTGGGTGATTGTGTCGATATCGATCTTCTCCTCTCCCCAGCCAAGTGCAGCCGGAATGAGCGAGCCTATCAGCCGAATCTTGTCCAGGATCCCCATGGCCGACCAGAAGCGCTGGATGGTCACGCCCACATCCCTGTCCACCAGCGCCACCCGCGCGCCCGTCCTTCTCGCAGCCTCTATGGCCGCCAGCATCTCAGAGCCAGGCTTGACGCCCAGCTCGTCGCCTATCTTCTTTTGAATGTAGGCCAAAAACCACTGCACCAGGAAAAAATACAGCTTCCCTCCGCTGAGAAGCTCGCTGATCTTGATCTCCTTCTCCTCTTCCTGGCCTGTCAGAGATCTGTAGCGGGCAGGGCACAGCTCTACTGCCACGATGTCAGGCTTCTTCTCCTCTATGGCCCAGACGACCTCTTGAATGCTCTTCTCAGATACATGAGCAGTCCCAATTATTATTACCTCATGAGCCTCTCCAGAGCCTGCCACATCCTGCGGCTGGATCAGATTATCCTTAGAATCTTCCAAATAGATTACCTCTCAAAATCCCTGCCCGGAGGAGAGCTCTATGGCCCTGACCAGGTCCTCCCTGGACACAATCCCCACCAGCCTGCCGCTGTCTACCACAGGCAGCCTGCGAATTCCCAGCTCATTCATCATTCTCATGGCAGTTGATGCCTCTTCCTGGGGAGCAATTACATATAACTTTCTCGCCATCACCTGGCCAACTCGAGTCGTAGTGCGATCCTCATCTGAGACCTTTTGCAGATCTGCGATTGTGACGATCCCCAGTATCTTCTCGCCATCCATCACAGGATAGCCCCTGTGCTTCTCCTGAAACATCAGCTCCTTTAGCTCCTGAAGCGTCATGTCTGCATCGACTGCTCGAACCTGGGCTGACATGATGTCTTCAACCCTGATCCCCTCCAGGCTGACATTGATCTCAGTTGCCTTCTCCTCCTCAGAGGCCCCGACGTAAACGAAGAACGCCACAAAGAGGAGCAGAAAATTGAATGAGAAGAGTCCTAGGACGAACATCAGGATCGCAAACATCTTTCCTACGCCCGCAGCCCTGCGGGTGGCTGTGATGTAGGGCATCTGCGTGGCAAACCAGGCGCGAAGGAGGCGTCCGCCATCCATTGGAAAGGCCGGAAGGAGGTTGAATGCCATGAGCACGAGGTTTAGCACACCCAGCGTCCAGAGCATGATGGCGACGGGACTGCTCTCGTATCCCATGTTCGCCAGATCCGAGAGGAGAACGCACACTATGCCTAAAATTCCACTGACTGCAGGCCCGGCAAATGCCATCTGCAGCTCAAGGCGAGGATTTCGGGGGATTTCCTGCATTGCGGACACGCCCCCGAAAAAGTAAAGAGTTATGCTCTTAATGCCAAGGCCGCTCTTGTGAGCCACATAGGAATGGCCGAGTTCATGCAGGCCCACGCATGCGAAGAGCACCACTGCAAAAACCAGGGAGAAGGTCCACCTCAAGCTGGCTGGCTCAATGGCGCCAAAGCCATAAGTTCTGCCAAACAGCGGCTCGCTGAAGGAGGCAAAAGCCCATGCAATATACAGGATGATCACGAGGAAGGACCAGTGGAGCCTGATGGGTATCCCTATGATCTTTCCTAACTGAAACGAGGAGTTCATGCTATATATTCAGTGCTCCTGCATTAATAGATTGAGTGAGCGGGTAGGAGAGTGGGGGTTCAGTGTGGATTTCAAAAACTAGAATTACCCGCTCGACTAAAAGGAGTGGTGGTAAAGATATAAATTTTTCCCCTAATAGCTCTTCACCAGATATCTGACCTGAGCGCTGTGCTCGGCCATGCAGACAGCAGCATAAGCCTCGCTCAAGGAACTTCCTGCTGCAAAGACTCCATGGCCGCGAGCTATGCACGCCCTGTGAGACTTTAGCGCCGCTGATACTGACAGCGCGAGCCCCTCCGTTCCAAAGCCGCCCTCTACTATAGGCATATTGCCCAAAAAGGCAACTCCTTCGCTGTCTATTGGCAACACAGCATCTTTCTCCAGCAAAGATAGGGCCACAGCGTAAGGAGAGTGTGTGTGGATGACAGCGCCGCAGGAACTGCTCTGGTAGATGGCCCTGTGCACGCATGTCTCACTGCTCGCTATTTTGTCGAGATCGCACTGACACTTCAGATCCACCGCCACTATCTGGCTTGGATCCAGCTCATCCAGCATCGAGCCAGTGCAGGTTATGAATATCTTGTCGCCCTGAAGAATGCTTATGTTCCCAAACCTGGAGCTTGTAAGGCCAGAGGCGACCACTTTCCTGCCAAATCTTGCCATCTCCTCTAAAGACATACCAGCCTCATTGTTTTGCCAGAAGACGGAAAGGGACCGCCCTGAAGTCCACCTCTCCGAACCTCCCCTGCAAATTGACCTGGACCTGGTAGTCTCCAGGCGTCCAGAAGCTCGTCTCCCAGCGAGCTGAGTAAATGCCATTGCCGTCAAAGTCGTCCATTGGTATCTCAAGATTCCTGTCCGGCCCAATGATATTCGAATTGATCGCCTTCAGATCTCCGATGGCGCTTGCCTCGATCATCACGGGATCTCCAACATGCGCCTCATTTCGGTTCAGCTCCACGCTCTCAAGAGCTGGCGCTGAGAGCTTCTCTGGTGCAGTTTGCGCGCTCTTCAGTGCATTTGTCAAATTCAGAGCGCCGTAGCCGTATGTCTCATCTGGCCCGTCTCTGCCCAGGTCGTCTGCAGTCTTGAGAAGCATCCTCTTCACATCTGCAGGCTTAAGGCCGCTCTGAGCCTCCAGCAGGATGCAAGATGCTCCTGAGACCTGAGGGACCGCCATGGAGGTGCCACTCATGGAGCTCAAGCCATTCTTGGAACCTGCAAGGGCTGAGACCACATCCACGCCAATTGTCACCAAATCGGGCTTGATCTCACCGCTTGATACAGGTCCACGTGAGGATTGCTCGAATATGGAGCCACTTGAGTCAATGGCCCCCACTGTTATCACCTTGCTCGCATCGCCCGGAACTACGATAGAGCTTGGTGCAGGGCCGGAGTTTCCAGCCGCAACGCACATGACCAGCCCTTCATCGACCATCTTGTTGCAGGCCTCATCGAGGAGGGATGATCCCTCATTTGGGCTCTCACCGCCAACGCTAAATGAGATTACCTTTATCCCATAACGATCCTTATTCTCCAGACACCAGTCCAGGGCCTTCAAGGCATCCGATAAGTAGCATGCTCCATCCCTGTCCATGACCTTCACAACCACCAGTCTCGTCCCAGGTGCGACCCCAATCCCATCGTCTCCGGATATGAGGCTCGCGCAGTGAGTGCCGTGTCCGTTATCATCATAAGGCGCGCTCTGGTTGTTCACGAAGTCCTTGAAGGCCACGATCTTCCCTTCCAGGACCTCATGATTCGGGTCTGCCCCAGTATCGATGAGGGCCACAACCACACCCTTTCCCGTCAAGCTATCTCTCTTCTTCCTGGGGTCATCGACTGAGGACGCCGCTGACGAAGTCCCTCCCTGTGCGCCAAGGACCTTCAGCTTCTGGTCCTTGTAGATGCCCTTGACGCCTTTGATCTTGGAGATCTTCTCCAGGCTTTCCCTTGAGACGGTCATGGCGCTGCCAGGCAGAATTTTTAACCTCTCTCCTCCTTGCCCTGATGCCACGCCGCTCAGGTTGCCGTCATGAAGGACGATGACCTTCATGTCCCTGGCCCTCTCTCTCTCCAGGCTGTCCTCTATGCCATTGCCATTGAGATCATTGGGATCACGAATGGTGATGCTCCTGGACTCATCCTTGGCGGCGTTTCCTGCTTTGTCAATTGCAACGATGGTCACTTTGTAATTTCCCGGAGGCAGGTTAGATCCGCAGTAGCCAGTGTATCTGCCGTCTTTGTCCATATCCAGCATGAGGTTCATGCGACTGCCCACGTCTGCATAGACCATCTCCAATCCTACAGAATCGTAAACGAAGGCATCGATCTCGCTCCTTGGGTCTCCTGTCTTGAGCACAGAGGGGGTCACGCTCACGCTGTAGATGACCGGCGGCGTGCTGTCATTTGAGCTTGGCCTGAGATAATTGTTGTACTCCTTCTGGAACCAGACCGTCGCCTTGTTCTCAAGTGGATTGTACTGGGGCATTGCAAGAGCAAAGCTAATCAGGCTGACCATAAGGAGAGCACAAATCAAGGAGCTGGAGTTCACACCAGGCTCCCACTATTGACTTTTAAGATTCTTATATTTACTGGTGCCCGTGACCTGTATCTCCAGAACGTCAGTGAACGTCCTTGTGACCTCGCTGGCAGAGGCCACGATGTCCACCATGTAAGTTCCTGCTGCAACGTTTGCATTCCAAAATCCCGCAAACTCATCTCCTGATACGCGCTTCATGATGACGCTGGAGATCGCGGCTCCTGCCTGGCTTTTTACCTTCGCTGTGACCTTGAAGCCATCGTCAGAGGCGCTCTGTTGGGCCTTTGTGCTGGATCCAATCTGCACCACGCCATTTGTGCTGCTGAGGTCTGCGAATCCCTGCGGCGAGCCAAATCCACAGGTTGCACATCCCTTGACAGTCAGCACAGTCTCGTTTCTGTTGCTGGCAGGCGTCTCGTTGCCGTCTGCTGTCTCCTGCACAAAGGTGACTGTTATCTGAACAGCATCTCCGATCTTCGCAGGGTTTGGCTGAGCTTTTGCCTCTTGGATGTCGATATCAAGCTTCGGCAAATTTGCCTTCCAGTCCTGCCATGAGTATATTCTTGCGTCGTATCCCAAGAGCGAGAGGGCAAACCAGACCATGGACGCCTTGACGCCGGTGTTTGTATAAACTACCACGGGCTTGCTCTTGCTAAGCGAGGCAAACAGCTTTTCCAATTCAGCTTCGTCCTTTATCTTCTTGCCATTCAGAACGCTATCATAAGGTATATTGACAGCTCCTGGAATCGAGCCTGATCTGACCTCCTCTGCAGTCCTGGCATCTACAATCTGTGCAGCCCCACTGCGAACATACTCGTATGTGGCCAGAAGGTTGGAATTTATCGTGGCTGTGTAGTTCTTCTTGGGAAGTGCACTTGGCTTTGCAACAGTTGGCTGGTTTGCAGCCACCCAGTCATCTATGCCGCCATCCAGCAGCCTCACCCTCTCGTGCCCAAGATACTTCATGATCCAGTAAACGTACGTCGCAGCTGACGGCCCGCCGCCGCATGGCTGGCATTCGCCGTAGATCAGCACATCATCATTCTGAGATACGCCCGCATCCCCCAGTACCCGGGCCATCTCCAAAACCGGCTTGAGGGCTCCTCCAGCTTCCAGGAATTTTGTGTAGGGGATGTTTATTGCTCCCGGGATGTACTCAGTGGAGTTGGGGCTGATGTCCAGAATTATCCCTGAGCTGCTGGCGTTTGCTATCGGGACGAGCACAGATGCAAATCTAGGGCTTCTCGCGCCTATGAGGCCAAACTCGCCATTGGTGGATGCGCCTTCGCCCACAGCGCTCTTTGCGGTCAAGACAGGATCGTCTGTGGCGGTGTAAACCCTGCTTGAGTTTGCGGGCTCATCTCCGAGAAATGCCGCCCACTCGGAACTCAGCACATCCTGCTGAGCTGATGGCGAGCCACCTTTGCAAACAGAGCATTCTGCAAAGGCGCAAGAGATCAAGGCTGAAGCTATTAGCGATGATAATACAATGCATTCTGCTGCTCTAATTATCCTCATGCACTCTCCTCGGTCGCATTCCCTTCAGTCTCCTGGTGGAACAGCCAGTCTTCATAGGAGTAAAGTTTTGCGTCATAGCCAAGTAGCTTCAAAGAGAACCAGACAACAGATGCTTTGACGCCCGTATTGGTAAAGACCACAACAGGTTGATCTTTGTTCAGGATGCCGAAGATCCTTTCCAGCTTTGCCTCGTCCTTGATTTTGCTGCCGCTGACAACGCTCTCATTGGGAATGTTAATGGATCCTGGTATGGACCCCGCGCCAAACTCCTGAATCGTTCTGGCATCGACGATCTGAGCCTTTCCGCTCTTCACATAATCGTATGTGGCTGTAAACTCCGGCGTGACATTGGCAGTGTATGTCTTCTGAGGCTTTACGGACGTATCACTGGCAATTGGCCTTCCAGCTGCAGCCCAGTCAGATACATTTCCATCCATCACCCTGACATTTTCCTGGCCCAGAGATCTCATGATCCAATATGCGAAGGTCGCGGGGGAAGGGCCTCCTCCACATGGCATGCATTCGCCGTATATCACAACAGGATCATCGCGGGAGATCCCCGCATCCCCCAGGATCTCGACAATCTCGGCCTGGGATTTTACATACGTGCCATTGATCAGGAATTCGGTGTAAGGTATGGCAATTGAGCCCTTGATGTGCTCTGTCGCGCTCTCGCTGATGTCGAGCAGGATATCCGTCTCCGAGATATCGTCTATTGGGACGAGCATCTCTTTGGCGCGGTCACTGCGCACAGCCTCGTTCATCATAGACCTGTCCATGGCTGGTGCTGCAGTCTGTGAGACGTTTTTCTGCTCATCAGCAAAGCCGTAAAGAGGCTGATTCCACTTGGCGACCCTGGATTTTTGGACTGTGCTGAGGCCCGGAAGTATCTGGGATGTTGAGCCAGCGTTCGGGTTTCCTATCTCGTCCAGCTTTGCCTCGCCCGACCAGCTGGAATCCTGGCAGGCATCGCAACCGTATTCATTGCTCGCCACTGCACAACAGGCCAGCGCCAATAGTGCAGCCAGTGCAAAGATGCCCACTCCCGATGACCAAAAT
>JAUCQD010000097.1 GCA_030372945.1 Methanothrix sp.
TATTTGGGGATCTCTCTCCTGGTCAGTACGAGCTGGAGCAAGAGCCCCTCTCGGGCGAGAGACAGACTGCGCCCGGGGGTGGTTTTTACATGGTAACGCTCACACACAAGCCAGCCTTTCACCTCGACTTCGGCCTTTTATTAAAATCAAATGCAACAGGTGCAATCCAGATAAAGCAGTATCCCCTCATGCACCCAACTGCCGAAGAGGCACGCGAGTGGACGGACGCTTATAATACAACACCACAGGCCTATCTCAGTCCAGTTCTAGCTGCAGAGATCAAAGCTGAAAAGGGGGCGTCCTTTAGCCTCTTGAACCTTCTGCAGTATACTCCTGCAGAGCGCGACCAGGGAAGCTGCGGCAACTGCTGGGCATGGGCAGGGACGGGCGTGATGGAGATCGACTATGCCCGCCAGATGGGCGTCAAAGATAGGTTCTCATTGCAGTTCCTGGACTCCAATTACAACGGAGGCTGTGGAGCATCAGGCGCTTGCTGTGGTGGCTGGCTAAAAGACGTGGCCGACTTTTATAGCAGCGCGGGGAAGGCGGTTCCATGGTCAAATGCCAACGCCCATTATCAAGACGCAGATAGCGGCTGTGGAGGATGCTCTGCGGTCTCTGCTTCATCGATCTCTACAAACCCCAGCTATCCGATAACCTCAATTGCAGCAAGGACTGTTCCAACACATGGTCTGGGAAAGGAGGCAGCCATCTCCAACATCAAGAATGTCCTGCAGCAGGGCAAAGCAGTCTGGTTTGGGTACTTCTTGCCGAACGGCGATTCTTGGTCCAATTTCATAAGTTTCTGGAGCACTCAGGGAGAGAGCGCTATCTGGAAGCCAGACTTTGCCTGCGGCGGCAAGTATGACTATCAAAGCGGGGGAGGTCATGCAGTGCTCTGCGTGGGCTACGATGACACAGATCCCAATAATCGCTACTGGATCATGCTCAACAGCTGGTCAAACAGCGCTTTGCGGCCCAATGGGCTGTTTTACATGAGCATGGACATGAACTACGATTGCAGATACTGGGACTTGGGATATGCATTCTACTGGATGACCCTGGACATTCGCTATCCAGAAAGCGAAAATAGGCCTCCTGATGTGCCAGAAATGCCCGATGGCCCTATCAAAGGATATGTCAACAAAGATGCTCGCTACACTGCCTCCACTACCGACCAAGATGGCGATCAAGTCAAATTCATATTTGATTGGGGCGATAAAAGCACATCCGAGACAGAATTCGTGAGCTCCTCTGAGAAGGCCAGCGCATCCCACAGATGGCAGCAATCGGGAACCTATCGTGTGGGCGTCAAAGCCATAGACAGCAAGGGTGCAGAATCTCTTCCGTCCAAGCTCCTTGCAGTCAGAGTCTCTGGCACTCCAAACAGCGCACCAAAAAAGCCTACCGCTCCGACTGGAACCAAGAATGGCTACGCTGGCAGGTCTTACACATATACCAGTTATTCCAGCGATCCAAACAGGGATCTGATCTGCTATACATTTGACTGGGGAGATGGGAGCACATCGAAGACCAGCTACGCGAACTCCGGGCTTCGCGGAAGTTCTTCCCATGCCTGGAGCCGCCCCGGAAGCTATCGGATCAGGGTCATAGCCACAGATAGCAGAGGCGCATCATCCTCCTGGTCTGAAGCCACAAAAATCACGATATCCGCAGGCCGCAGCAGCTCAAATGCAAGTTTTGCAAAAAAATCCTGCCCCTGTCAAGAAAGATCATGATCAAGAAAGATCATGAGGGTCCGATGCCCTTATCCCGGAGCTAGGGCCTCAGCCTTTCTTTTTATCTCTAGCGGGTCTTGGGGAACGCGGGCAATGCCAGTCTCAATAGCAGCACGCGCCACTGCCTCCGCCACAGAGGGAACAACTCTTCTGTCCAGGGGTGAGGGAATGACGCACTCCTCTGAGATATTCTCCACAAGGCTGGCAATGGCCCGCGAAGCTGCGATCTTCATGGGCTCATTGATCTCGCTTGCCCGGACATCCAGTGCTCCGCGGAAGATGCCTGGAAAGCCAAGCACATTGTTCACCTGATTGGGGAAGTCAGATCTGCCCGTGGCCACAACCCGCGCGCCCGCATCTAATGCCAGGTTCGGCAAGATCTCTGGCACGGGATTTGCCATGGCGAATACTATTGGATCTCGGGCCATGCTCCTGACCATGGCCTGGCTTACAATTCCTGCCACAGAGAGCCCCAGGAAAACGTCAGCTCCCGCCATGGCATCTGCCAGGGTGCCTGTGATGTTTCGGGGGTTGGTAATCCTGGCGATCTCCTTTTTGACCGGGTTGAGATCGGGCCTCTCTGAATGAATCACACCCCGGCTGTCACAGAGGACTGCATCGCGAACGCCGAAGCTCAAGAGAAACTTTGTGACAGCAATGCCTGCCGCACCTGCGCCGCTTACGGCAACGCGAATATCTGAGAACTCCTTGCCAACCACTTTGAGGGCGTTGATCAACGCAGCCAGTGCTACGACGGCTGTGCCGTGCTGGTCGTCGTGAAATACTGGTATCTTCAGGATCTTCTTCAGCTGCTCTTCTATTACGAAGCAGCGAGGAGCGCTTATGTCCTCAAGGTTGATGCCTCCGAAGACTGGCTCAATTCGTGCCACAGTATCCACGATAACAGACGGGTCCTTGGATGCGATGGCGATTGGAAATGCATCAATGCCTGCGAAGTTCTTGAATAATATGGCCTTTCCTTCCATCACGGGGATTGAGGCCAGTGGCCCGATATCGCCCAAACCCAAGACCGCCGTGCCGTCGGTTACCACAGCTACGATATTTCCCTTGGCGGTGTACTCGTAAACGTCTTCTGGATTCTTCTGGATCTCGCGACACGGCTCTGCGACCCCCGGGGTGTAAGCCAGGCTCAGATCCTGCTTGCTGCAGCATGGAACCTTGCTGTGAACGGCAATCTTGCCTTTTGCACTCTTATGAAAAGCCAGTGCATCATCTCTAAGAGACATTACGACACCTGAATTCTAGATATTGAATGGACAGTTCTGGAGGAGCAACAGATATAAAGCATGGGCAAGACGGAGAACTGATCGGGCCGGGGTGGCAGAGCGGACAATTTCCGCCGGCAAATGCAGACGGCGGGAGTTCATACGCGGCAGGCTCGAGACCTGTTGTCCCTTCCAGGGACGCTTGGGTTCAAAATGGCAGG
>JAUCQD010000098.1 GCA_030372945.1 Methanothrix sp.
CCCCCCCCCCCCATATTCAACCAGAAGACGCCAAACCAGATACACAGCGCTGTCTCGTGGGCTCGGAGATGTGTATAAGAGACAGGATAAATGCAATGAAGAAACAGCCTGCACCGCCTGAGCCAAACACAAAAGAATGCCCCTACTGCAAGGAGACCATCCCCAAGGCAGCAGTCAAATGCTCGCATTGCACCTCAGATCTGAGCGCATAGCCGAAGCTCAACATTTTTTCAGGAGCCTTGCCACGGCATAGGCTGGGAAGACGTCCGATACCTCAGGGCTATACCTCTCCGAGAGCAGGACGCACTCCAGATCGAGAGAAGAGGCAGCTTTTGCGATCGATCTCTCTCCAATTCCAGCCACCATCACTCTTGACAGCCTGTGCCTCTCCGCCTGTCTCTCGATCGCAGCAACTAAAAGTCTATGTTGACAGTCGCTGGCCTGCTCGGCTATGGCCATCGCGCCAGTCTCGCCAATCTCCTCCAGATCAGCACAGACCGCCCTTGCAAGTCTGCGAAGTGCTGACGCTCTGTCCTTCCCGGAGCCGTCGGGCGTGTCGCATGCATAGCGATCCTGGGATATCTGGCCCAGGGCCAAGTAGGCATCGGCTGTGATGGCAAACATCTCAGGAGAGAGGGGCACGCAGTCCCCTCCGATCCGGGCCGTGGGCAGCAGGGCTCCCAAGGCAGTCCGCAAAAGCCCAGTGTAAACAAGTTCGCCCCGGGAAAGCCTTTGAAAGTCAGTCTTCGCGGCCAGTGGCCTTCCTTTGATTGGGATCAGGTCGGTGGTTGTGCTGCCCATGTCGACGAACAGGCCATCTCCAACCTCCTCGGCAAGCAGCGTCGCAGAGGCGGACCAGTTGGCAGCGGCCAGCTCCATTGGGTCTTTCCAGATAAAGCCGCCAGTGCCCCAGAAGTGTACAGGGCAGTGGAAAGCCTTCTTTGCCGCAGCAGTTAGACTCTCAATCCCATCCCGCTTGTAAGAGAAGCAGTCTGCAAGCTCGCCTGTGATTGTAACCGCCACAGCCTCAGGCTCGAGGGCTGCGAATCGGCTCAGCGCCTCGCTCAGGGGCGCGCCCTTCCAGAGGGGCAGGTAAATGCTCTTTGCGATGCTGCCATCGGCAGAGCACACTTTGGTGTTGGCACCACCAATGTCCAGTCCCAGGATCATTGCTGACAAAGAGCCATATTGAACCATAAAAGCTTTAGGCTGGGAGATAAGTTTAAGCCACCAACTTTCGGAGATCAGGATCATGGCTGCCAAGGAGAAGTATGCTGAGCCCACTTACCTGGAATGTGGATTCGGAGAGCTGGAGTACAAGGTTATTGCTCCGCAGATATGTTGTCGCTGCGGCACATGTGAGGCCCTCTGCCCCAGAATTGAGCACAAGAATGATAAGCCCGCCCTCGTAAATTACGATCCCCTCTGCGGCCTGTGCTTTGCTTACTGCCCCAGGACCTTCCTGGACATGAGCGAGATGGAGTCCGAGCTCTTTGGACGGACCAGGAATGCAAATGATGAGCCGCTGGGGATCTTCACGAAGGCCGTCTCCGCTCAATCCCGGGCGCGCCAGGACAAGGCCCAAGACGGAGGCGTTGCCACTGCACTGCTGGTGCATGCTCTGGAGTCGGGCGCCATAGACTGCGCCGTGGTCACAGCCAGGGATGATGAGTGGAGAACTGTCGCGCGCGTTGCCACCACAGCAGACGAGATCAAGGATGCTGCTGGAACGAAATACACCATCTCCAACAGCGTATTTGCCTTAAAGGATGCCATGGAGAGCGGCTACCAGAAGATAGGCTTCGTTGGCACGCCATGTCAGATCCAGGCTCTACGCAAAGTGCAGCTCCTAAAGGAGCCTTATGAGGTAGGCCAGAAGAGAATAGCGCTGCTTGTCGGGCTCTTTTGCATGGAGAACTTCGATTACAATGAGCTCATGGATGGCCTGGTGAAAGGCAGGTTTGGATTGAATCCGAAAGACGTGGCCCGCTTCGAGATCAAGAAGGGCATGTTCCGCGCCATTGATAAGGCCGGCAAGGCCCACGAGGTCAAGATCGAGGAGACTGATGCTTACACCTTCAAAGGCTGTGGACCGTGCTTTGACTTTGCAAGCGAGCTGGCTGACATCTCAGTAGGCAGCGTGGGGTCGTCTGATGGCTGGTCGACAGTTCTCACGCGCACGAACCTGGGCGAGAGGCTCTACGCCTCGGCTCTTGCGGCAGGCGTCGTGCAGGAGAAGGCCATCTCCGAGAAGGGCCTGGCACTGGCAAAGAGGCTGGCAGGCAACAAGGCTCTGCGCTTTGAGAGCAAATCCCAAGAGATGAATCTCAGCGGCATTCTTCGTTGACAGGAAACCCATATGCTCTCAGTCGGTCTGGCCGGAAAGCCGAACTCTGGCAAATCCACCTTTTTCAAGGCCGCAACCCTGGTGGATGTGGACATCGCCAACTATCCCTTTACTACGATAGATGCCAATCACGGCGTCTCCTATGTGCGAGTTGCATGCCCGTGCAGGGAGCTGGGCATCAAGGATGGCTGCGGAAGATGCAAGGATGGCGTGCGCTTCATCCCAATCGAGCTGATCGATGTGGCGGGTTTGGTGCCGGATGCACATCTGGGCAAGGGACTGGGCAACGAATTCCTGGATGCTCTGCGCGTGGCGGAGGCAGTCATTCACATCCTGGACGCATCGGGCGGCACAGATGCAGAGGGAAATCCTGTGGGCCTTGGCAACCACGATCCCGTATCTGACGTCAAATTTCTGGAGTACGAGATCAGCATGTGGTTGCTTGGCATCCTCGATCGCAACTGGGAGAAGCTGATGAGGAACTACAAGGCTCTTGGAGGCAAGCCTGATCAGATACTGATAGAGCAGATGGCGGGAGCAGGTGTCTCGGACAGCCACATCAGGCGCGCCCTGGCAGAGATGAAAAAGGACCCTGGAAGCTGGGACAAGGAGGATCTGAAGAGGTTTGCAGGGCTCCTTCGAGCCTACAGCAAGCCAATGATTTTAGCTGCCAATAAGATGGACATAGCGCCGCCGCAGAATGTGAAGCGCCTTTTGGCCCTCAAAGAGGAGATGGTGATACCAGTGAGCGGTGCTGCTGAGATTGCGCTGCGGATGGCCGAGAAGGCAGGCCTGATAAGATACAAACCAGGTGACCAGGACTTTGAGATCACAGGACAGCTCACCAAGGCGCAGTCTGCGGGCCTGGAAAAGATACGTGCTCTGATGAAACAGTACGGCGGAACGGGCGTGCAGCAATGCATCAACCGCGCTGTGTTCGAGCTATTGGATTACATAGTGCTCTACCCAGTAGAGGATGAGAACAAATACACAGACCGGAAAGGCGTGGTGCTGCCAGATGCATTTCTCATGAAGCGAGGAAGCACAGCCCGGGATCTGGCATTCAGGGTGCACTCCGAT
>JAUCQD010000099.1 GCA_030372945.1 Methanothrix sp.
GCTCTGAGGTCACCCGTCTTTGCTGCAGCGTTTTTCACTGCTTTTAACGCCTGGCATGTGGGGCTCTCCACCCGTGCCTCAAATATGTGAAGCATGGATTTGGATCGCAGATCCTTGAGCTCAGCGACTACCGCTGGCACAGTGATCAGCTCCCCCGCAGGCTTTTTACCCCAGATGAAGACCGAAGCATCTGCTACGACATACACATGCAGAGGCTCTTGAAAGTTATAGTACTTGGACTTTTCCCGGACCAAAACGCTATTATCATATAATGCAATCCAGGAATTGGATGGCCAAGAAAGGAAAGAAGGCTGGCAATAAGGAAGGCCAGGGTTCTTTGGCAGCGGCCCAGGGAAACCATGAGCCTCATGTCGCAAAAAAAGCCAGGCCCAAGAGCGCAGCCGAGCGCAGACAGGACCGCATCGATGGAATAAAAAAGACCGTTTATCCTGCCGCCCTGGGAGTCCTAGCGGGCTTTGCATGCTATCATGGCGCCGCAGCAATCAGCCCCTTTCCATGGCATTCCGTAATGCTGTCAGTGATATTCGTCACTTTCTTAATCCAGAAGTATACCTATTCCTTCTTTAAGATAGATGCAGCAGCTTTCCAGACCAAGGATTGGTTCTATGTGGAGTTCATGGTCGTCGACCTTTGGCTGGTCACCTGGACGCTTCTTCTCAACTGAGGTTTTGCAATGAGGATTGCCATCATCAATCGCGATCGCTGCCAGCCGAAGAAGTGTTCCAAGGAGTGCGAATACTTCTGCCCGCCAGTGCGTACAGGTGATGAGACCATCGTCTTTGTTGATGGCAAGCCTGTAATAACAGAGAACCTTTGCGTGGGATGCGGCATCTGCGTTCGGAAATGTCCCTTTGGGGCAATCACCATCACCAATCTTCCTGAGGAGATGGAAGACCCGATTCACAGATACGGCCAGAATGGCTTTGCGCTCTATGGTTTGCCGGTTCCCGTTAACGGTAGGGTCACAGGCCTCTTGGGACCCAACGGGATCGGAAAGAGCACGGCAGTGTCCATCCTCTCTGGCATCTTGAGGCCGAACCTGGGAAAGAATGCCACCTGGGAGGAAGTATTGCAGCGCTATGCAGGCTCAGCTCTTGGCGATTACCTGAGGCGGGTGGCAGAGAAAGGAGTAAAGACCTCATACAAACCTCAATACGTGGACCGCATTCCTAAGAGTTACTCAGGCGTTGTAGGTGGCCTGCTGGACAAAACTGATGAGCGCGGTGTCCTCCAAGATCTGGTCGACCGGCTGGGCATATCGAAGCTGATCGCCCGGGAGATATCAAGCCTCAGCGGAGGCGAGCTGCAGCGCGTGGCCATTGCGGCTGCGGCCTCACGAGATGCTGACTTCTATTTCTTCGATGAGATCAGCCCATATCTGGATATCTACCAGCGCATAAATGTGGCGCGAATCTTGCAAGAACTTGCCAGGGAAAAGGCGGTCATGGTGGTAGAGCACGATCTGGCATTGCTCGATCTGCTCGCAGATAATGTTCATCTCATTTACGGTGTGCCTGGTGCATATGGTGTCATAACCCGGCCCAAAGGCGTGCGTGTGGGCATCAACCAGTATCTGCGCGGCAATCTGCCTGAGGAGAATGTGCGGTTTCGCGACTCTGCGATTGCCTTCGAGGTGCATGCGCCTCGCATAGAAAAGGAGATCCCACCGCTCATTGCATATGGAGCCTTCAGCATGCAGTATCCCACCTTCCGCCTCCAGGCCGATCCCGGCACAATTCGCCGAGGAGAGGTGGTTGGAATTCTCGGGCCGAATGGAATTGGAAAGAGCACATACATCAAGATCCTGGCAGGCGTGGAGAAGCCAACTTCAGGGAGCTTTGAAAATCAGCTCAAGATCTCATACAAACCCCAGTACCTCAAAGCGGATTTGGATGTGACTGTACAGGGGTTGCTGCGAAGTGTGACACGCGAGTTCGATAGCAGTTACTACCAGACAGAGATATTGCGGCCCATGGGACTGGATGCTCTGATGGATCAGGCCTTGACTGAGCTGTCTGGCGGCGAGCTACAGCGTGTGGCCATTACTGCCTGTTTGAGCCGTGAGGCGGACTTATATCTCCTGGACGAGCCCAGTGCCCATTTAGATGTAGAGCAGAGGATGCTGGCAGCCAAGGTCATGAGACGCTTTGCCGAATCGACTGAGAAAACAGTTCTGGTCGTGGATCATGACATCTATCTCATCGACCTGTTGTCTGAGAGGTTGATGGTCTTCGAAGGCATTCCTGGAAGCTGGGGCATCGCCCATGCCCCTCTGGAGATGCGCGAGGGCATGAATGCCTTCCTCAAGGGCATCGGCATTACATTTCGGCGCGATGAGGATACCCACAGGCCAAGGGTAAATAAGCCGGAGTCCAGGTTGGACAGGATGCAAAAGGAGCAGGGCGAATATTACTATCCTGTTGAAGAGGCAAAGGCCCGATGAGGTTGTTTTGTCGACATTTCGTCCGTAGCCTGGAAGGCCAGAGCCTGCTGGAGGTTTTCTTCGTTACTGCAGTGGCTTCGGTCTTGGGCATCCGCTTCTTTCTGGCTCTGACCGGCTATCCTCGTGTCAGCCCAGGAAACCTGCACATTGCCCATGTTCTCCTGGGTGGAATTCTCATGATGATCGCCCTGGTCATCGCTCTCGGATACGTAAACAAGGCAGCATATTACGTTGCTGCAGTCTTGGGAGGCTTTGGCTTCGGGGCGTTCATCGATGAGCTTGGCAAGTTCATCACCATGGACAATAACTATTTTTACCGCCCCACGGCTGCGCTGATCTACATTACATTCATTTTGCTGTACCTGGGCATACAGGCCTTCATGCACAGGCCAAAGCTCTCTGAGCAAGAGAGGCTCATCAACGCAATGGAGATTGCAAAAGAGGTGGTCTTGGAAGACCTGGATCATCGCGAAAGGAGGAGGGCATTGAACCTTTTGAAAGAGTGCTCACCTTCGGATCCCGTGACAATTGCATTGCGAGAACTGCTTAACGCAACAGACTCTGTGCCAACTCCTAAGCCGGACATCTACACTCAGCTCAAGATGAAATGCAGGAGGTTTTACAGAAAGCTGGTTCGGAAGAGCTGGTTTGTTAAGGCGGTGATCTCCTTCTTTATGTTGCAATCCTTTTTCACCCTGGCACTGGACTCCTTTTTGCTCTATGTAAAGCTGTGGTGGAAAGCCGATCTGCATAACGCCTTTCCGCTGCTGGCACTCTCAGATCTAATCGGCCTGGCCTCTGCTACACTGGCCGCCACAATCGTGATCGCAGCGATCATGAAGATGCGCAGAAACCGTCTGATGGGCTACATGCTCTTCAAGGATGCTGTTTTGGTGCAGATATTCTTGGTGCAGGTCTTCTTATTCTATAAGGCTCAGTTTCTCGCATTCCTGGGTCTGGCCGGAAATATCTGCGTTCTTTTGGTTCTGTATTACATTATTCAGCAGGAGAAGGCTGCACAAGGGACCTGCACCCCTACGCCATCTGCCAAAACGCTGCAAAACTTGGATAGATAGCCCAAAACCTAAAGCTTTAATAGCTCTTTCTAGGAGGTCTATGCTTCTGGTAGCACTCCTGACAGTAGACTGGCCTGTTTGGATCAGGCACGAAAGGAACCTGGGTCTGCTTGCCACAGTCGGCACACACTGCATCATGCATTTCTCTTGGGCCTCGGTTGAAGCCACCACGTCTTTCTCTATCCATGGTATTCACTACACCCTTGCGGGTGTAACTAAAGTTATGTCCTTGGTATAAATCATTTGTCTCATGATCCAGTGATTCAGATCCAGTGATTCACCCTCACCAGAACTCCTTTTTCCTCTTCAGGAACAGGTAGACGAAGAAAGGCACTCCCAAGAACGCAGTCATTATGCCCACGGGCAGAATCACAGGGGCCAGAATAGTGCGTGCCACGGTGTCAGCCCCCAGGAGCAGCAGGGCCCCCATCAGGGCCGAGGCAGGGAGCAGGAATCTGTGATCTCCTCCAATCACCATGCGTGCGATGTGCGGAGAGACAAGGCCAATGAACCCGATGGTGCCAGTAAAGCAGATCACGCTCGCAGTGATGAACGAGACGAGCATCATGCTGATGATCCTGGTCCTCTCCACGTTCACGCCAAGGCTTGTGGCAGTCTCATCCCCAGCCCCGAGGGCGTTGATGTCCCAGGATTTGAGGAAAAGGTAAGGGAAGCAGAGGACGACGACCGAGAGCACTATCCAGACCTTATCCCAGGAGGAGCGGCCTAAAGAGCCCATCATCCAGAACACGACCTCCTGTACCTGCTCAGACCTGCCAAGATACTGCAAGAATGATGTCATGGCTGAGAAGAGATACATGATGGCGATGCCTGCCAGGATCATGGTCTCAGGAGATATTCCCTTGTATTTTGCAAGGCCGTAGACCGACAAGGATGCAAGCAAAGTGAAGATGAATGCATTGCCGATGATCAACCACTCGCCGCCGACAAAACCCGCGCCTAGAACTATGGCCAGAGCGGCTCCGAAGCTGGCGGCGGAAGATATTCCCAAGGTAAATGGGCTGGCCAGCGGGTTCTTCAGAATGCCTTGCATGACTGCCCCTGCAATGGCAAGGCCAGTGCCGGCCACAACAGCCATGGCGATGCGATGAAGCCGCAAGCCCCAAACAATCGTATCTGCAAACCAGGTGGTTTGGAACTGTTTTGGGAGGAACTTGGCCAAAATGGCGGTGTACACGTCCAGAACGCTGATATTGGCAGAGCCAAGTGTGGCTGCGACGCCAGCAAGAATTACTATTGCTGCGATGAGAATTACGAGAAAGAGGACTTTCCTGCCCACAAACCTCTCATACTCCTCCTTGAGCTCTATCTTTCTGGTGGCAGATTCAGCTATCATCTCAACTCTCCGGGCATGATCTCATGGCATCATCCCCAAATGTTTATCAATCAAACCAAGAAAATTATGTCTCCATTGATAAACATTTTGGTTTGAGTATTACTAATTTGGACCTGCAAGCAGAGCTTGCAAAAAAAAGGATAAAATTGGGCATTGGGCCCAAGGCCATCTTGGGCCCAAAGACAGTTTAGGGCTTTACTGCATCCAAAATGCTCTCTGCTTCCTCGCGGCGGGCCTCCATCACATATGGGATGCCGGAGACGAGCGCCGCCTCCTCTGTGAGGGACATGAGGTCGTCGCGTGATATGGTGGACAGGCGGAAGTTTCTGCTGCCAGCCATCAGCTGCTGCAGCCCCGTCTTGAACTTCTGGCCGTAGGTATAGAGGGCTACGGCTCCGAGGGGTATATCCTTGAAGTCGTTGCCGTACTTGGCCTTGAGCTCCTCGTACGCAACGAAGATCTCCTCTGGCTTGCTCCCGAACTTGGAGACGTTCTTGGGCAGATCTCCCTTGGCCAGCCAGTCCTGGATGTTCTTGCCAACCATGCCTGGGATCATGAGGGCCCGGCCCATGCAGACCGCCTTGAAGTAGGGGCTGCCCATGGCCAGAGCCTTGTAGACGCCATCCTCTGTGGAAAAGCCACCTGCCATGGCCAGATCGGGTACACGCATGCCCCTGCCTGCCAGCCGATTGGCAAACTCAACTGCAAGTGCCTGCAGGTAGAACGTCGGTATGCCCCACTCGTTCATCATCGGCCATGGGCTCATGCCAGTGCCACCTGGCGCACCGTCGATGGTGATCAGATCAAGCTTGGCCTCTGAGCCATAGCGCAGGGCCATTGCCAGCTCCACCATGGAATATGCGCCTGTCTTGAGAGTGATGCGCTTGAATCCCAAGTCTCTGAGCCTGTCGATCTCTGCCATGAACCCGTCATAGGTGACGAAACCCAAGCGAGAATGTCGCTCGAACTCCTTGATTGCGCCAGACTTAAATGCCGCCTGAATCTCGGGCAGCGTTGGGTCGGGAGACACAACGTATCCACGTTTCTTGAGCTCCAGAGCACGCTCCAGGGTCTTTACCTTGATCTCGCCGCCGATGCATTTAGCACCCTGACCCCACTTGAGCTCGATGGTCTCCAGGTTGTGTTTGGAGGAGACGTACTCAGCAACGCCAAGGCGTGTGTCCTCCACGTTCATCTGTACCAGGATCTCGCCGAAGCCATCGTAAAACTTCTTGTAGATGTTGATCCTGCGGTCCATCTCCGGAGACTTGGCGACCAATCCCTTGCCATCCCTCTCAAGGCCAGGGTCAATTCCGCAGACGTTCTCGCCGCAGACCAAAGTTATGCCTGTTATGGCCGCGCCGATAGCGAAATGCTCCCAATTCTTCCTGGCAATCTCAGTTGAGCCAAGTGCGCCGGTGAAGATCGGCAATTGCATCTTGACCTTCTTGGACCAGCCGTACTCGGTCAGAGTGTCTACATCGGGGAATAGCGCTGTATCCGGACCAACCTCCACGCCCTCAGGCAGGCCCACTGCCCCGACAGCATATCCCTGAATGCTCAGATGCGAATAGTCGATGGGATAATCCTTGTCCGCTCCTGCAGTGATCTCTCCGAAGGGCCCTGGATAAAGCACTTCCCGGCCCCTGAAGGAAGCAAGCCAAGTCTCGCAACCTCCTCGGCATCCATCTAGGCAGTCAGCGCATAATCCCGACATGGGGACTACGCTTCGCGAACGATTGAAAGTTCCAGTGGCAGCACTTGCATTTGGCCTTCTCAAGTTCATAAATCTCCACCCTTTTATAATATTATCACAGACCCGGCGTCCTGTTCGCCCAGCTTGATAGCTGGATCAATGATCTATTTGGTCTGGGCACCAGACGCCTTCCTATTCACCGCTATAAATACGTTTTCATAAATGATCATAACTTTTATGAAATCGTGAAGGAAAGGCTTTTCCGGTTGGAACAGGATGTAAAGCGGAAAGGTTAGATAGAGGCAGCAGAGGAAGAACGTGATAGAAGATGATTGCGATAGTCAACTATGGCATGGGCAACCTGTTCAGCATTTACAACGCCATGAGCAGGGTAGGTGCTGATCCAAAAATAGTTCGCGATCCTGATGGCCTGAAAGAAGCTGATGGAATTGTGATTCCCGGCGTGGGTGCTTTTGGCAGCTGCATGGACCAGCTCTCGCGGTTCGAGGGCGCTCTTCTTCAGGCCTTCGATGAAGGAGTGCCGATGCTGGGCATTTGCGTTGGCATGCAGGTGCTCTTTGAGGAGAGCGAAGAGAGCCCTGGGGCCAGAGGCCTTGGCTGGATCGAGGGAAAGGTTGTGCGCCTGCCCGAAGGCGTGATGATACCGCAGATGGGCTGGAACAGCCTCGCCATCAAACGCCCAGTTGAGATGTTAAATGGAATCTTCGACGGCGACATGTTCTATTTCGTGCATTCTTACTATGGCAGGCCAAAAGATCCCTCGGTGATCGCAGCCACCACAGAGCACGGAGTTGAGGTCACGGCTATTGTGGCCAAGGATAACCTGTTTGCAACGCAGTTCCATCCCGAGAAGTCAGGAGCCAAAGGGCTTAGAATATTGGAGAACTTTGTGAGGTTCACACGATGTTAGCCAGGCGGATCATTCCATGTCTGGACTGCGATCTTGGTGTGCCAGGCGGTCGAGTAGTCAAAGGAGTTGAGTTCAAACAAATCCGATACGCTGGCATTCCATGGGAACTTGCTCGAAGATACTACGAGGACGGAGCAGATGAGATCGTCTTCTTGGACATCACCGCATCACACGAGCGGCGCGAGACGATGACCAGTGTGATCAAGAAGACCTCCGAGTCGGTCTTCGTGCCCCTGGCAGTTGGCGGTGGAATAAAGAGCGTCAAAGAGGCAAGAGATGTCTTCAACGCTGGGGCCGACAAGATCACTGTGAATACCTCTGCCCTCAAGCGTCCGGAGCTCATAACAGAGATATCTGATAAGTATGGAAACCAGGCAGTAGTACTGGCCATAGATGCCAAACGGCGTTATAATCTAGAGGATGGCCGAGAGATAGTGCAAACGCCAGAAGGCCCCTGCTGGTTTGAATGCTCATTTTATGGAGGTCGCGAGTTCACAGGGGTTGACGCTATCTTGTGGGCCAGGAAGGCTGCATCTTTGGGTGCGGGCGAGATCCTGCTCACCAGCATGGATCGCGACGGTACATATGACGGCTTTGACATACCACTCACGGATGCAGTTGCAAAAAGCGTCAGAATACCTGTGATAGCTTCTGGGGGCTGTGCC
>JAUCQD010000100.1 GCA_030372945.1 Methanothrix sp.
ATAGAAGGAGAAGAATTGGATCAATCGTATCCCAATTTTTTGTTCGGCCTCCACAATCCGCTTCCATTGCAGCTCGGGCAGCTTATCTTTCCCGTATTATTACAGATGCATTTTTGCCTTCCCTCGTAATTTAGTGCATTGCCATGGCATTTGGAGCATTCTACCATGCCGGTGCCATGGCATTGAATGCAGTCGCTTTTGCCATGAACATTGAATTCATCTTTGATCATTTGATTTCGCATCTGCTCTGTGCTCCCACGAGATTATTTGTCTCCCCAGTGCTTCTTTAGCTCCTTCAGATTTTCAGCCTTCTGCCTCTCGCGCCTCGCCTCAGCTTCTAGATCTTGTGCCTCCGATCTGGCATGCTCTTTGCTGGTGCTCAAGGGGTTTACCATCCTTCTTTTTTCTGCAGCCTCCTCCTCTAGCCTTCTTGCTTTTTCTTCATGTTCCCTGATCATCTTATCAGCTTTTTCTTTGGAGTATCCATTGGCCATTTTCCTCGTCACCCAAGCGTATTTTTTCTCTGCGTTACAATGAAATTACCCTTTCAGGACTTCTGCGGCTTCCTTTGCCTTTTTGCCTTTGTTGACTATGGCCGCAATCGCCATGGTCATCTTCACAGGGTCTTCATGCTGGAAGACATTCCTGCCTATTGCCACCCCGCGCGCTCCAGCCTGCATGGCTCTTTCGATCATTTGCAGAAACTCCATGTCGGTCTCAGTCTTGGGCCCTCCGGCGATGACCACCGGCACAGGACAGCCCTCTACCACACGCCTGAAGGAGTCGGGATCTCCTGTGTAGTTGGTCTTGATGATGTCTGCGCCAAGCTCCGCTCCAGCGCGGGCAGCGTGTGCCACAACCTCCATATCATTTGGATTTGTGATTCCTTTGCCGCGAGGGTACATCATAGCCACGAGCGGCATGCCCCAGAAGTCGCATCTTTCGCTGACGCAGCCGAGGATGCTGAGCTGATCAGATTCCGTATCAGAGCCGATGTTGATGTGAACTGACACTGCATCGGCTCCCATCTTCAGGCATTCCTCTACCTGGCAGACTTGAACCTTGTTGTTGGGATCGGGGCCGAGCGATGTGGAGGCGCTCATGTGTACGATAAGGCCCACGTCCCTTCCATAGCCGCGGTGGCCGTGCCTGACCATCCCCTTCTGCTGCAGGACGGCATTTGCCCCGCCCTTTGCAACCTTATTCACCATCTCAGGCAGGTTTACAAGCCCCTTGATCGGACCCACAGATATGCCATGATCAAGGGGGATTATGACTGTGTTTCCGCTATCTCTGTCGATTATCCTCTCAATTCTCACTCGCTTGCCAATCTCACTCAAATCTCATCATCTCTCCGTGCTAATATGTAGCATGCTAACATAGATCATATTTAAAGCTTGCGCCGAAACTTTCGCTAACTCCTCAGCTCTCGCTCCAGGAACTCCACAACCCTGGGCCATGAATCCTCTGCAGCCTTTGCAGCGCCTTCAGCTGTGCCCCCAAGCCCCTCCCAGATATCGATGGTTGGTAGATAGAACTGGCGCATTGTGGTTGGATAATATGGATAGGGGATCAGCATATGCCCTCCCCGATCATAGGAGAGAAGCTGGTATGGGCGAGGATGATCATGAGATCTCAGCCGATCGATGGCTATCTGGGACAGTATATCGGATGGCCATACTCCGTCTCCCGGGTTTCCTATGAGCAGAAAGGCTGCCTGCGAGTTCTCCACTGTGATTGTGGCCTCTGCGACGCGGTCGCGCTGCATCTTTAGGCTGTAGAGGAAGGATGGCGCATCCAGGTAGGGGGTGCCGTTCCTCTGAGCCTCCGAAAACAGTCGGCCTTGCTCTTCACTCTCCATCATCAGCAGATAGGGAAAGGCCCTGCCTTGATAGGTCCAGGCCGGAGCATTTGGGCTCTCGCCGATGCCAGACCAGATCACGCCGCTAGGAGTGTATCCCACCACGGCCCTGATCTGGGGGAAGATTGTTGAAGCTAGCAATGCCAGCTCTCCTCCCCGTGATGCCCCAACAACTCCGATGCGGTTCTTTGCAACCATAGGTTGCTGGTTTAGATAGTCGATTGCCCTGGAGATAGTCTCCAAGGAGATGTTCTCCAGGGTGGGCGGCAATCCCTCTGCGCCGAAATAGGCGAGGGCCAGTGTTGGCATGCGGGTCTTGGAAGCTATCACAGTGGCCCAGCCTTCGTTGTATCCGCCTTCGGAACCTCCAAGCACTATGATCGCTGGGGTGGGTTCGGCGAGCTCTTGCGGTCTTATGAAAACCCCAACGATTGGGTCTGTGAGTTTCTCCTTAACGATATCGATCTGGCCGGTCCGCTGGATCGCCTGGCTCTCCACCTCCTGGCCATTCACCGATAAGGTTACATTGAGGGTATGGATGACAGGAAAAGGCGAGACCATCTGCACTGCCCGATCTACGGCCATGGACCAAAAAAGCCCTGCCTGATCAACTCCTTGATAGGAGCCATCTACCGGAGCATCGCGCGAGGTATCTATGGTGCCTGACGCATCCGCCCTGAACGATGCCTCCGAAGTCCAGGTATTTCCGAACTGGTCCTGACCTGAAACTTGCAGTGAGGCCAACTGTCCGTCGCCAAGCCCGCTCGCCCTTATGCTGACCGGATCGCCTATCAGCACCTGTTGTGGTTGTACCTCCAGTTTCACGGCT
Organism: Methanothrix sp.; assembly: GCA_030372945.1. GTDB lineage: Archaea > Halobacteriota > Methanosarcinia > Methanotrichales > Methanotrichaceae > Methanothrix. The sequence goes on from JAUCQD010000100.1 coordinate 2,691, forward strand.
TCATGCCCTCCTTGCGCAGCGCAGCCCAAGATGCCAGCAAAGAGGCTTCCTATAAGGATGACACCCGGAAAGACCTTGCCAAAATGGCACAGTATGATGCGCTGCAAAGTGGCTCCTCCCTGAGGCATAATCGAATGTCTCATGCTCCATTCACCCCAGCTTTGATAGACTGCCTTTCATCTTCTGAAGGGGACGAACGCAGATCATTGCTGGCGGTAAGCCGAACAGGCATCGAAGTGCCTGGATCTGCATAGACTGATATTAATAATGATATGGAAATTACCAATAGAGCTATCATAACAGCACTTATGATGGTTATAATTTATATTTTTTGTGGATTTAGTGGCTATTTACCAACCGCAGCTGCTCCCGCAGATAAATGCTTGGATTTCGCGAGTTCTTCGAGCGCGAATACAATGACTTGCTCCTTCTAATGTCTAGAGACGCAGCCCGCATGGTGGCGAGCAGGGAATTTGGCACGGCTGCAGCATGAAGTATTTATATAGTGATCGTCATCAATTCTAGGCTATCACAATCATCAAGGAGATCTCAATTTGGTAAAATCCGATATCAAATCAGATTCAAAGAGCGAGGCTAATAAAAAGCCTGTAGCCAAAAAACCAGAGGTTAACATCGGAATGGTGGGGCATGTCGATCATGGCAAAACTACTCTTGTAAAGGCCCTCTCAGGAGTATGGACAGATCAGCATAGCGAGGAGGTCAAGAGGGGCATCTCCATTCGCCTGGGGTATGCAGATGCAACCTTCCGAAAGTGCCCAAAATGCCCAGAGCCTGATGCCTATACTGTTGAAGAGAGATGCCCTCACTGTGGCACAGAATCAGAGATCCTGCGAACTGTCTCCTTCGTTGACTCACCGGGCCACGAAACTCTCATGGCCACCATGCTATGCGGGGCTGCCATCATGGATGGTGCAGTCTTGGTCATCTCTGCAAATGAGCCCTGCCCCCAGCCGCAGACAAAGGAGCACCTCATGGCCCTCAACATCACGGGCATCGACAGAATCGTGATTGTGCAAAACAAGATCGATCTCATGTCTCGTGAGCAGGTTATGGCGCATTATCAGCAAATCAAGGATTTCGTGAAGGGAACAGTAGCCGAGAACGCTCCAATAGTACCTATTTCTGCCCAGCAAAATATAAACATCGATATGGTCATCGAGGCCATTGAGAATACCATACCCACGCCCCCCAGAGATGTCTCCAAGCCTGCATTGCTTAAAATTGCCCGATCATTCGATGTCAACCGACCGGGAGCTACGCCCGACAGCCTGAAAGGCGGCGTCATTGGCGGATCGCTCTCACAAGGGAGGCTTAGAGTTGGCGACAAGATAGAGATCTGTCCCGGTAGGCATGTGGATTACGAGGGGCGCAAGCAGTGGGTCCCCATCCAGACCAAGGTAATAAGCCTGCTGGCAGGCTCACATGCTCAGGATGAGATCACACCCGGGGGCCTGGTGGGCGTGGGCACGCAGCTTGATCCCGTCATGACCAAGAGCGATGCGCTTGTCGGCCAGGTGGCTGGAGAGCCCGGTAAGCTCCCAAAAGTTCTCAATGCCTTCACAATGAACATGCAGCTCCTGGAGAGGGTTGTAGGTGTCACGGACGAGTCGATGGTGGAGCCCATCCACTCCAGCGAGCCACTGATGCTCAACGTCGGAACTGCAACTACTGTAGGAGTTGTCAATAGCGCTCGTGAGGGAGGTGTCGTCCAGGTGCAGCTCAAAAGGCCCGTCTGCGCGGAGATTGGTGACAGCGTGGCCGTCAGCAGACGCATCGGAGCGCGCTGGCGCTTGATTGGCGTTGGCACCATAATCGAGTAGCATGAAGGTCATCCTGGATACAAATGCCCTAATGGTGCCTGAGCAGTTTGGTGTGGATATATTCAGCGAGCTTGAGCGTCTTGGATATGTACAGTGGCTTGTTCCATCATCCGTCATTGGAGAGCTTCGCTCTCTGGCGAGAAATGCTGACAGAGGGAGAGACAGGATCGCTGCCCGTGTGGCGCTGGAGCTGGCTGGGCGATGTGTAGTGATTGGCGAAAACATTCCCGATGCCGATCTGGCCATCGAGAAGCTTGCGCATGCAACAGATGCTGCAGTCTTCACCAACGATAAGCCTTTGAAGAAAAGGTTATTTAGTAGCGGCATCACGGTAATATACCTGCGCCAGGGGCGATATCTAGAGGCAACGAAGAAGGAGTACTGATGTATAAAAAGATGAAGCTTGAGGGCGTGGCCAAGATAGAACCAGATCATCTGGGAGATCCCCTCGAAGCTGCAGTGAATCGGTCACTGCGTGATAAATACGAGGCGGTAGTAGATAAGACGCTTGGGACCATCGTGGCCGTGCTGGGAGCGGATCAGATTGGAGAAGGGCACATCCTGGCAGGTGATGGATCCATATATTACAATGTCATCTTTGATGCCCTCGTCTTCAAACCCGAGATGCAGGAGATCATCGAGGGGGAAGTCGTGGAGATCGTCAAGTTCGGCGCATTCATCTCCATGGGGCCTTTCGATGGCCTTTTGCATGTCAGCCAGATCACCAATGAGTATATATCTTATGATGAGAAGAACGCGCGGCTGGTAAGCAAAGATTCGAACAAATCCTTGGGCGAGGGAGACAAGGTTCGAGCTAGGGTCATAGCAGTGAGCCTGAATGAAAAAGAGCCTCGTGAGAGCAAGATAGGGCTCACAATGAGGCAGACGGGGCTGGGCAAGCTTGAGTGGCTCGAGGCCAGCGTCAAGGAACAAACCAGTGTAGAAGCAGAGGCTAAATGACAGAGCAGGCTTGCAGAGAATGTCGCAGAATAATTGAAGGTCAGATTTGCCCCATCTGTAATTCAGCCTCGCTCAGCAAGGACTGGAGCGGTTATGTCGTGATCATTGATCCAAAAGAGTCGATCATCGCGAAGAAGCTGGAGATAACTCTCCCCGGAAAATATGCTTTGAAGGTGCGATAGATTGAGCAGACTCCTTTTGCCAGAAGAGCTGCGCTCAATGCTGAAGAGCCCTCTGGGGCAGCTGTGCAAAGGGGATGGCCTGGAATGCGTGCAGGCAATGGAACCTGAGCTTCGGACAGCCAAAAAAGTTGCAGCTGTAGGGGACATGACTGCATTTTATCTCTTAAAGGCATCAATTGTGCCCGATCTTGCGATTGTGGACAACAAGACCAAGAGAATGCCTGTGCCTGACCACGTGGTGAAGAGCCTGGATCACAATAGCTATAAAACAATTGATGTGAAGAACCCAGCAGCGACCCTTACAAGCGAGCTCATCGATCTTATCAGAACCACTCTGAAAGGCGATAGCCGTGTGAAGATAATAGTCGAGGGCGAGGAGGATCTGGCAACCCTCCCTGCCATCCTGTATGCACCCTTGGGCTCCGTTGTGGTCTACGGCCAGCCCAACGAGGGAAGCGTTATGGTTGTGGTTACCCCAGATAAGAAGAGGCAAATTGAAGAATTGATGAAGCTGATGATTGTGGAGGAATGAAATTTGGATATACAGGTTATAGAGGAGACGAACAACCCATTGCTGAACCGCAGAGAGGTTGTCTTCAAGGTCATTCACGATGAGTCCACGCCCTCAAGGAAGGATGTTGTGGAGAGGCTTGCAGCAACCATGAATTCGAAGGTGGGACTTGTATTCGTGGACAGCCTGAAGACAGAATTTGGGAAACGCGAGACCATTGGCTATGCCAAGATCTATGAGACTGCAGAGAGAGCCAAGCAGGTGGAGAGGCCTCATATCATAGAGCGGAACACATTCGTCAAGGCAGAGGAAGCAAAGCCGGAGGCGAGCTAGATGGCTGCAGCCAAAAAGGGCGAGGTCAGCGGAGTGTCTAAATATTATGAGATAAGCGGAGACTCAATTAAGTCCAAGAAGCCGGTCTGCCCAAGATGTGGAAATGGCGTATTCCTGGCGGAGCATGCCAATCGTAATAGTTGCGGCAAATGCGGGTATACCGAGTTCAAGAAATAGGTCTACTTTGTCCAACAGTTAGTGCAGGGTAGCTATTTAAGATATGAGAGCCATTTGTATTTGGTGTCAATGTGGCTCAATTTGATTTAGCTACCCTAATAGCTCTGCTGGTAGTTTTCGTAATTCTTTCACAGGCCATCAAGATCGTTCGAGAGTACGAGCGAGTTGTGATATTCCGCCTGGGGCGCTTCAGCGGAGTGAAGGGGCCCGGCATATTCTTTATAATTCCAATCATCGATCGGGTAATTCTGCTCGACCTGAGGGTGTTCACCATCGATGTGGCCAAGCAAGTGGTAATCACCCGTGATAACGTCAGCGTTGAAGTGGATGCAGTAATCTACTACCGCGTTGTCGATCCCTCAAGGGCCGTGATCCAGGTGGAGAACTACAAGCTGGCCACGTCCCTGCTGGCGCAGACGACATTGAGGGATGTCCTCGGTCAGATCGAATTGGACGACCTGCTCTCCAAGCGCGATGAGCTGAACAAGAAGCTACAGGAGATCTTGGACCGCCATACAGATCCCTGGGGAATCAAGGTGACAGCAGTCACACTGAGGGATGTTGCTCTGCCAGAATCGATGCGCAGGGCTATTGCCAAGCAGGCTGAGTCGGAGAGGGAGAAGAGGTCGCGCATTATCCTCGCGGACGGCGAGTTCCAGGCCTCTAAGACCATGACGGACGCAGCCAGGCTTTATGAGGAAGTTCCGGCTGCCCTCAAGCTCAGGGAGCTGCAAACCCTTGTGGATATCGCCAGAGAAAAGACGCTCATTGTTGTGACCCCAAGTGGCGATCTTGCAACTGGATCGACTGCAGGCATTACGGCGGCCCTCAACCGGGAGCTCACAGAAAGGGAGGCCTCCAGGCTTGATGAGGCACGAAGAGAGGCGTCCAAAAGCGGTCGTTGATCGGGAGCAGCTCCATGCGCCTGCAGCATCCAATCTTTTTTGTGGTTTTAATATCACTGATATTGGCTCATACCTCATCTGCTGCTAGCAGTCCTGTCCTGGCCGTCCAGATCAACGACGCCATCACTCCTGCCAGCGACGATATAGTCTCGGCGGCTGTGCAAGAGGCAGAGGCAGGAGACTACCAGGCTTTGATTCTCTTTTTGGACACGCCTGGTGGTGGCCTGACCGAGACCACGTCGATCATCAAGCAGATAGAGGAGACGAGGCTTCCCGTGATCGGGTATGTTTATCCAGAGGGCGCGACTGCCTGGTCTGCTGGAACCCTCATCTTGCAAGGCTCGGACTTGGCTGCCATGGCACCGCATACTATTATTGGATCGGCTCAGCCGGTTCAGCTCTCACCTTTGGGCGGCACTGAGCCCATCAATGATAGTAAGACTACAAATGCCATTGTAGCCCTGATCGAGGAGAAGGCTCGCATGCACGGGCGAAATACGACCGCAGCAAAGGAGTTCGTGGTCTCAAATCTGAACCTGAACGCAGATGATGCTAAAAAATGGGGCGTTGTCGAGTACATCAGCCCAACGCCCGAAGATCTGCTAAATCAGATCGATGGTCGAAAAGTAAAAAAAATTACCCTGAACACATCGGGCTCTGTGGTGAAATATTTCGAACCGCCCCTCAACTTGCAGTTCTTGAAGATACTCTCCGATCCTACCATTGCCGGGTTGTTGATGCTGGTCGGACTGTATTCTCTGGTCTTTGGCCTCTCCAGCCCAGGAGTGGGCGCAGAAGCATTTGGGGTTGTTGCTCTGGCCATGGGGTTGATTGGCCTTGGATTCAATGTGAACCTTGGAGCCATTTTCCTGCTCTTGCTCGGGGTCGGCCTTATCCTTGCAGAGCTGCACAGCCATTCCTTTGGAATTTTAGCTGTGGCCGGGCTGATCTGCGTTGTGGTTGGAAGCATCCTCTTTGTGCCCACCAGCTTTCCGCAGTGGTATGTTCCTGGAAGCTACCAGCAATCTATGGCCCTTGCGATCATCCTACCATCGCTGATCCTAGGTGGTTTTCTGGCCTTTGCCCTCTACAAAGTAGCCAAGGCCAGGTTTGCCCCGCCTGTTATGGGACAGGTGATTGGCGAGGAGGCGGAAGTCCTTGATAGGCTGGACCCCAGGGGCTACGTCCTCTTCAAAGGCGAGTACTGGCAGGCTGAGGCAGATGAGACTGTGGAGAAGGACGAGAAGGTTATGATAGTGGCCAAGGATGGATCGAAGCTGCTCGTGAGAAGGAAGTGATCCGGGGTGACCGAAGTTGGCGGTAGCCATAACGTGCGGCGCAAGGGACCCCTCTCGGGAGCTGACTTTGCGAAACCTATCTACTTTGCGAAACCTATCTATAATGATATGCATCTCAAAATTAATAGATGGAAGTTGAAAATAAGGACGAATTTAAAGGAACGAGAGCCAGGTTTTTCCGCGGCAAAGTCGTGAGGGGCCTTGGAGAGGGAGAGTACTACATCTCGCGAGAAGGCTACCGTAGCCAATTCCTGCAGCAGCTAGGCTACGAGCCATTTCCAGGGACATTGAACATTATGCTCGATGAGCCCTTCGCGGCCTCGAAATTTCAAGAGATCAGGATCGAGGGTTTTCGGGATGAGGGCAGGGTCTTTGGGGGGTGCAGGTGTTACAAGATCAAGGTCAATGGAATCGAGGCTGCGATCGTGCGACCTGAAAAAAGCAGCTATCCTGCAAATATGGTGGAGATAATATCTCCCGTTTGCCTGAGAGATGCTCTGCATCTGTCTGATGGAGATTTTGTTCTGGTGACTTTAGAATGAAAGATGAGTCAGCATCATTCGTTTTTATATTGGTTGCTTTGATACTCGCCATCCTCAATTCCTCTTCGGCCCAAGAAGACCTCACCTACTGGTTGCAAAGAGGCCATGACTCCTATCAGAGCGGCAGTTTTCAGGAGGCGCAAGGCTGCTATGATCGCGTCCTCAAAATCGATCCTGAAAATGCCTCGGCATTGGTTGGCAAAGGCAAGGCGCTTGCCATGCTTGGCCGGTACAAGATGGCAGAGCTGTGCTTCGATCTTGCCCTGAAGAGCCGCCCCAGGGACGCAAGACTCTGGCTGGCTGAAGCCATGGTCAACGAAAAAGACGGAGATTATATCCAGGCAGGCGTCAGCTACGACCAGGCCCTGGCTATTGATGATCGTCTGGCAGAGGCATGGCTGGGAAAGGGCAATATCTCCTTCGAGATGGGCGACTACAATGAGTCGCTCTCTCGCTACGAGAATGCATCCAGGCTCGGCGCGAAGGCTCAGGCCAGGGCAGGAATGATAAAGACATTGCTCGCCAGGGGCACGTCTCTTTTGAAGCAGGAGATGCTCGAGGCAGCTTTGAAGAGCTACGACGAGGCCCTTGAGATGGACCCCCTGGATCCGGGAGCAAAGAGTGGAAAGGCTGCAGTTCTTGTGGCCATGGGCCTGAGGCTATTGGCGGATGGCAGAGTCCATGACGCCTCCAGGATCTTTGAAAATGCTTCTTTGCTTGACCCAGAAAATCAGGATGCTGTACGGGGAAGGGTAAGGGTTCTGGTCGCGAAAGGGAATGCGCTATCCAATCGCAGCCTCTTCTCAGAGGCTTTGGAGGAATTTGAAGCTGCCCTGTCACTCTGGCCTACAGACTCCGAGGCACTGGCAGGGAAAGAGGCGGCACAGGCCGCCCTGCAAGCTGAAAGGCCCAAGATCACTGCCAGATTGCAGGCAACGCCAAAGACCGATTACAACTATTATCTTGAACGGGGCGCGGAGGATATGCGTAATGGTTCTTATGCAAAGGCCCTGGAAAATTTCAACAGATCCATTCAGATGGATGGTGGGCAAGCTGAGGCGTGGTTTTGCAAAGGGCAGGCTCTCTTTTATCTGGGCAGGCTCCAGGAGGCTGCGACCTCTCTGGACAAGGCCCTGGAAAAAAATCAATCCCACGCAGAAGCATGGGCATTGAAAGGAGACATCCAGGTCAAAATGGGAAGATACAGAATGGCTGCTTTATGCTTTGATTCTGCCCTGCGTCTGGATCCGAACAACTCCACCCTCTGGGTCAGCAAAGCAGCAGTGCAAAGCGAATTGGAGGACTATGAGGCTTCTTTGAAAAGCTTTGAGCAAGCTGTACGGCTTGATGCAAATAACACTGCTGCGCTGATTGGCAAGGGCAGCCTCCTGATTGAACTCGGACGCTACCACGAGGCGCTTGAATGCTTTGAAGGCGTTCTAAGCCTTGATGAGACGAATGTGACTGCTTTGCGGGGGATTGGCGATGCCAGCTTTCTCCTTGGTGAGTACGATCTGGCACTCAAATCCTATGAGGCGGCACAAAACCACAGCTCACGAGATGTCGGATCGCTTCTTGGAAAGGCCCAAACTCTTTATGCACTTCATGAGAATGCCTCGTCCTTGCAGGCCTTCAACTCCGTCCTGGAGATATCTCCTCAAGACGTCTGTGCATTGGTTGGGAGGGGCGATGCACTCATGGCGTTGAACGATTACGTTTCTGCTCTCTCATCATACGAAGACGCTCTCGCCCAGGATCCCGGAAATGTCAGGGCACTTGTGGGAGAAGGCGAGGCTTTGAGACTGCAAGGCCGAACTGAAAGAGCTGCTCAGTGCTACGAGATGGTCCTCGCCAAGCAGCCTGATAACCTCATTGCCCTTTTGGGAAAGGGCGATATCCTATCGCAGCAAAATGATCTTGCCGGTGCTTTGATCGCCTACGACCAGGCCCTCGCTCTTGATGCGAAGAGCATTCGAGCTCTGATTGGCAAGGGCGATATCCTGCTATTCAATGACCACCCGGGGGAGGCTCTGGACTGTTATGAAAAAGCTCTCGCCATCGAAGGCAAGAGCTTTCGGGCGCTTTTGGGCGCAGGAATGGCCTTTCTATCTCTGTGCGACTACAGTTCAGCCCTAAAATCCTTTGAGGATGCTCTGGCCCTGCAATCGAATAATTCCAAAGCATGGACTGGCAAGGGCGATGCGCTCTTCGGCCTGAAGGATCTTTTGCAGGCCAGGAAGTGTTACGAGCGGGCCCTCGTCCTTGACTCGAACAGCTCCGAGGCATCTTCAGGAATTGGCGACGTGCTTTGTGCAGGAGGGGACTGTAGCGCAGCGCGTCCATATTATGAACGGGCCATCGCCCTTGACCCGATGAATGCCAGGGCGTATCTGGGCGAGGGCAATGCTCTTTGTGCAGCAAGAGAATACAACGAGTCATTGCAGTTCTTTGCCAGCTCCTTGAGCCTGGAGCCAAACAGCGTCGATGCATTGCTGGGTAAGGGCCTGGCTTTGGCGGCGCTTGGAAATAATAGCGAAGCTCTGTTGTGCTTTGATAAGATCATCGCCCTAGATCCTGAAAACTTTGCTGCCTGGTCCAATAAAGGATGCCTGCTGGCGACGCTTGGAAATTCTAAGGACGCTGCATTCTGTCTGCAGAGGGCCCTTCAGCAGAACACATC
>JAUCQD010000101.1 GCA_030372945.1 Methanothrix sp.
GATTATCATATCATGAACCGCTATAATATTCATCATTAAAATAAGTCTCGATCAATCTTTAGGGAGGAGGGAGTCTTGAGTGGAATCACAGCCATCTTGCCAGCCTTCAATGAGGAGGTCTCCATCGGCAGTGTGGTGCTTCGCACCAGGAAGTACGCGGACCGCGTGATCGTCGTGGACGACGGCAGCTCGGACAGCACTGCTGATGTGGCAGCCATGGCAGGGGGGGCCAGAAGTGCCGCGCCTGAGGAAGGGGCGCGGCGGTGTGAATTGCGAATTTTTCGACAGAGAATTTACGAAAACGCTTTGTGGTTTAAATTCTCCAAAATCTGAAGGCAGATCAATGATGACCAATTGATAAGGAGGGTTGTTATTAATGGCACTCACCGCAAGGGCACAAAGAAGCAGAGAGGAGCAGAGCAGTAGATGCATCTTTGCGCCTCTGTGGTTATCTTTTAGCAGATGTTCACTAATGTGGGAGTGGAGATTTTGGGCTTAATCATAGCGGCTATGCCGGCCTACAACGAGGAGCGTTCCATTGCCAGGATGGTTCGTGGCTGCAAGAAGCACGTCGACTGCGTCGTTGTGGTGGACGACGGCAGCTCAGACCAAACAGCAGAGATTGCTGCATCCGAGGGCGCACATGTAGTTCGGCACGAGCAGAACAGAGGATACGGTGCAGCTTTGCAAACCTGCTTTGAGACTGCCAGGAGTTTGGGCGCAACAGAGATGGTGATAATCGACTCGGACGGACAGCACGACCCTGGAGAGATACCAAAGCTGCTAGCACCGCTGGGCAGGGGCGCAGACCTGGTAATTGGCTCGCGGTTTTGCAACGGGAATGGAAAGGATATCCCCGCATACCGCAAGGTCGGCATGAAGGTGCTCGATATCGCTACTTATCTGGTTGGCGGCATCAACGTGACCGACAGCCAGAGCGGATTTCGGGCCTACGGGCGGCGGGCCATTGACTGCATCAGGATCGATGATCAAGGCATGTCTGCAGGCTCGGAGATCCTGTTGCAGGCCAAGGACAACCGCCTGAAGGTCGAGGAGGTGGAGATCCATTGCCGTTACGATGTGGAGAGGGGCTCAACAGAGCATCCGGTGAGCCACGGGGTCAAGGTGCTGCTGATGCTGCTGCAGGATATGGAGCTGCGCCGTCCGCTGTTCTACTTCACCCTGCCTGGAATGGCCTTAGCTGCGGTTGGAATCGGGATAGGGCTTGAGCTGTTGCGGGTATTTTATCATGGCGGGCAGCTGAGCTACGGGCTCACGCTGCTGATGATACTGCTGACGCTCGTCGGGTCATTCATGGCGTTCACAGGCATTATTTTGCATGCCATAGCGAGGCTGATCGACCAGTCGATAAAGAAGATTGAGAGGCCGAGGAGAGCAGATGCAGTTCGGACTGATTTCTGGCCAGAACGGCTGAGCGGTGTGGGAAAGGTTGTCAGAGACAATTGAGGCTCTTGGCTGGTAAGGACAATTGCCTCTTTTAACCTCTCTGCGACTACTGACAAACCCTTGAGGCGCAGAGGAGATAATTTATGCCTGATCTCAATCACATAGTCTAGCGAAGAGCCAAATCGTTTATCGTGAGTCAAATCAACCCGAATAGCGACGAATATAAACCAACGAATATAAACCACAAAGCACACAAAAGGCACAAAGTCTGCATCAAGGTTTGATATGATAATGGGATCTAGCAGAGACCTATTTTCATCCACATGGGTGGCCGTTGGGCCATGAAGTTTTTTCAGGACATCAAGATCATCAAGAACTCTATTAACCTTTGCGAGTCCTTTGTGGGCTTTATGCTCTTCGTGG
>JAUCQD010000102.1 GCA_030372945.1 Methanothrix sp.
AGCTATTCTATTAGAGCGAAATCAAAATTAAATATTAAATATATTTTAATTCAATTAATTGTTTATGGAGACTGTCCTCATTATAATAATAATCTATAATCCTGATAATAGATTCGTCAGACTATTAATGCATGCCTGATCTAAGCAATATTGCTGAAAAAAAACAAAAGCGTTAAGAGCCGATCGCAATACTAAGGGGGAGGAAGATCATGAAACGGAGCCGACATGAGATAATCTCACAAATTCTGGATGTGTGCAGGAATGGGGCCAGCAAGACGAGGATTGTATACCAGGTAAATCTCAATTTCAGGACTGTCAACCCGTATATCGACTTGCTTATAAAAAATGGATTGATAAATAAAAAGGAGGGAAAGAACATATTATATGAAACCACAGATCGAGGCGTAGAGCTCTTGAACAAGTTCAAGGAGATGAATAGCCATTTAGGTCTGACCCAAGTTCCCTAATGCTCCGGGACTAGGGCAGGTCCTCAAATCTCCATTCGACCGTTGACCTTCACACTCGCCTGCAAACGATTGGCTGTCCCTTAAGGTATCCTTCGGCGAGGTAATGTGCCTTTGATTTTCATCAACCAAGCCGTCCTTCACCCAAGGCTTATAACTCTCGAGATGAAATGAGCAAACATGATCTACACCATCACCCTCAACCCTGCTTTAGATCGCACCATATGGATCCAAAGGATTCGCGACGATGTATCCAACAGAATCCTTGAAGAGAAGAGCTTCGCTGGAGGAAAGAGCATTGACGTATCCAAGGTGCTGAAGAACCTCGGAGTGGAGAACACCGCTCTGGGGTTCGTAGGGGGCTTTGCTGGTCGGGAGCTGGAAGGCAGATTGCTGAACGAGGGAATTCAGAGCGATTTTGTGCGCGTCTCAGGTGAGACCAGGACGAACATAATCATCCACGAGAAGGAGACCGGAAGACAGCTCGCTTTCAATGCGCGCGGCCCTGAGATCAAGCCCAGTGAGCTGATGCAATTCATAGAGCAGCTGGAGGGTCTGTCCTGCGCAGAGGTTGTCGCCATTGGTGGCAGCCTGCCACCCGGCATCAGCCCCGAGATATATCGCAAGATAATAACTGTTGTGAAACGGTGCCAGGCCAAGGTTGTGCTGGATGTGGACGGCGAGGCTCTTCGCCAGGGAATCAAGGCCCATCCCAATATCATCAAGCCCAATATCCATGAGCTCTCCGAGCTGGTGGGACGGGAGCTGAAGGAGATGGACGAGATCATTGCAGCCGCCCGCGAGATCAGTCGCCAGGGTGTGGAGATCATACTCGTCTCCATGGGTGCAAAGGGCATACTTCTTGTCTCAAGCGGCCACCAGTATCTGGCTGTGCCGCCTGCAGTTGATGTGGAGAGCACAATCGGGGCCGGCGACTCGTCAGTGGCAGGGTTCATCAGCGGCCTGGTGCAGGGCAAAGACCTGAAGGAGTGCCTGATCTACGCAGCTGCAGCCGGCACGGCCACAACTCTTCGCCAGGGGACGGCGCTCTGCCAGAAGGATGACTTTTTATCGCTCGTGCCCCAGGTGAAGTTGTCCGTTCTCTTTGGGGAGGAGAGATGACTGAAGATATAATCGTTCCCTTGGACGTCCCTGGACGCTGCCGCAACAAATACCTGGAAAACTATCTTCGGCTGACACATGGAAGCGGGAGAATGATGCTCTTTGCGGGTGACCAGAAGGTGGAGCATCTCAATGACGACTTCTTCGGAGAGGGAATCGATCCTCAGGACGCCAACCCTGAGCATATGTTCCAGATTGCAGCCGGGGCGAAGATAGGCGCTTTTGCCACTCAACTGGGGCTGATAGCACGTTATGGCATGGACTGGCCAGACGTGCCATACATCGTTAAGCTGAACTCCAAGACTAACCTCGTTAAGACATCTCAGGCCGAACCCTGCAGTTTGCAATGGATTGACCTGGATCAGGTGGTCGATTTCTCTGAGACGAGCGGCCTGCATATCTTGGGCGTGGGCTACACAGTCTACCTGGGCAGTGAGCACGAGGGCGAGATGCTCCGCCAGGCTGCGCAGCTGGTCTTCCAGGCCCACCGCAATGGTCTCGTGACGGTGCTATGGATGTATCCGCGCGGCAAGGCCATCAAAGACGAAAAGGACCCCCATCTTGTGGCAGGTGCAGCAGGAGTGGCAGCTGCGCTTGGATGCGATTTTGTCAAGGTGAACTACCCTGTCAAGGCAGGATTCGATTCAAAAGAGATCTTCAGGGAAGCAGTGCAGGCTGCAGGACGCACCAAGGTTGTATGCGCAGGGGGCGAGAGCACAGATGCCAGGTCCTTCCTGCAGCGGTTGCACGACCAGATACACGTCAGCGGAGCTTGCGGAAATGCTACTGGCCGCAATATTCACCAAAGGCCCCTCAATGAAGCGATAAGGCTGTGCAACGCCATCTACGCCATAACTGTGGAGGATGCAAGCGTCGAGCGCGCCTGGAAGATCTATCAGGGAGACTAAGTCAGGATGCCAAGGCTCGTTCTGCTCAGGCACGGCCAGAGCCTGTGGAATCAGGAGGGAAGGTTCACAGGCTGGATGGATGTCGATCTCTCCGAGAGCGGCAGAGCTGAGGCCAAAAGTGCAGGCAGGCTTCTCAAAGACTACGGCCTCTCATTTGACCTTGCCTACACCTCTGTCTTGAAGCGCGCCATCAGGACCTTATGGATAGTCTTGGACGAGATGGATCTGATGTGGATACCTGTGACCGCCTGCTGGCGGCTGAATGAGCGCTTTTACGGAGATTTGCAGGGCAAGAGAAAGATGGAGATGGAAGAGAGATATGGCAAAGTCCAAGTTCATCGTTGGAGGCGGGGCTTTCGGGACAGACCTCCAGCACTGCAAAGAGACGATCCTCGATATCCTTTGAATGACAGACGGTACAGCGGCCTTGGAGAAGATCAGATTCCTGTTGCTGAGTCTTTAGAGGATACTTCAAGCCGTTTGCTGCCATGCTGGCAGGGCAGTATCGCCCAGGACCTGAAGAAGGAAAAGACAGTCCTCGTTGTCTCCCACGGGAACACAATCCGTGCTCTGGTCAAGCATCTTGATTCGATCTCAGACTGCGAGATCGAGAATTTGGAGATTCCAACGGGCAAACCACTGGTTTACGAGCTGGACGGCGATCTTCAGCCGAAGAGTCACTTCTATCTACTTTGATCGATTGTTTTTTATCCAACCATGCAATCATTGCCTCTGGTTGATCATCAATGTCTGGTTATTGGGACCCGCACATCGAGCGCATGCCACTCGAGGATTTGCATGCCCTTCAAGAGGATCGGCTGAAGTCCATTGTTCGCTACGTCTACGACCACTCCGCCTTCTACCGGCAGAGGTTCAAGGAGGCAGGTGTCGAGCCAAGTGCTATCCGGTCTCTTGCGGATATCACTAAATTGCCTTTCACTCGCAAGGTCGATTTGAGGGATAACTATCCCACAGGCATGTTCAGCGCTCCCATGAGCCAGGTTGTGCGCTATCATGTCTCCAGCGGCACAACCGGCAAACCGACTGTGGTCGGCTACACGAAGGGCGACATCGAGACCTGGTCCGAGTCTCTGGCCAGAGCTCTCACATCAATCGGTCTTGGTCGCGGAGATGTGGTTCAGGTTGGCTATGGCTACGGCCTCTTCACAGGCGGCCTTGGGCTGCACTACGGTGCAGAGCGCATCGGCGCAGCCGTACTTCCCATTGGCACTGGCAACACAGAGCGCCAGATCGAGCTGATGATGGATCTCGGCACGACAGCCATCGCCTGCACTCCATCCTACTTCCTGCATATCATGGAGGTGGCAGAGAAGATGGGTGTGTCAATCAAGGACGACACAAAGCTTGTGGCAGGTGTCTTCGGAGCTGAGCCCTGGTCCCTGGAGACGCGCAAAAGGATCGAGGATGCGACTGGCATAAACGCATACGACGTCTACGGCACCAGCGAGATATCAGGACCACTCTTCACAGAGTGCCATGAGAAGAGTGGCATTCACGTCTGGGGCGACATGTTCTTGACCGAGGTCGTCGATCCCAAGACGGGCGAGCCTGTGGAAGATGGAGAACGCGGAGAGCTTGTCTTCACTACGCTGCACAAGTTCGCTCTACCACTTATCAGATACAGGATCGGCGACCTGTCCATCCTTACCAATGAGCCGTGTGATTGCGGACGCACCCATCCCAGAATCATGAGGATCTTGGGGCGCACGGACGACATGCTTATCATTCGCGGCATCAACGTATTCCCAAGCCAAGTCGAGTCTGTATTGATGAACATCCCAGAGGTGGGAGATCACTGGGAGATCATAGTGGACCGCAAGGGGCCGCTTGATATGATGACTGTGCGCGTGGAGCTGACTGAGTCTGGCTTCTCAGACAAGATCGGCGACCTGATGAGGCTCAAGAAGAAAGTCTCAAAAGAATTAAAAAGCGTGCTGAACATAGCAGCTGAGGTAGATCTGGTCGAGCCCGGGACCATCCCCCGATCAATGGGCAAGGCCAAGAGAGTTACTGATAACAGAAAGGTGTAGGTGGGGCTTTTAAAATGGCAGAGATCAAACAGATATCGCTCTTTGTGGAGAACCGGCCTGGAAGGACGGCCAAGGTTGCTAAGACGCTGTCCGATGCAGGTGTGAACATCCGTGCCCTCACGATCGCCGAGGCTGGAGACTTTGGAGTCATCCGCATGGTCCTCGACGACCCTGAGAAGGGATACAAGGTCCTGAAGGAGAATGCCTTCACAGTGTCCATGACTGATGTGCTGGCGGTAGAGATGAAGGATAGCCCCGGCGGTCTGTACGAGATCGTCAACACCCTAGGTCAGAGCAATGTGAACGTGGATTATGCCTACGCCTTCGTCACGGCCAAAGCAGAGCGTGCCATGCTGATCTTGAGGGTGGACGACATCGCCAAGGCAAGGAGAGTGTTGGGGGAGAAGGGCGTCAAGATAGCGACGCGAGAGGAGGTCCAGGCCATTTGAGCTCTGGACAACTATTTCTAATCTTGAGATCCTGACTGAATCGTCCTGCAAAGATCTCGTCAAGCACCTGTCCAGTTAAGGACACAGCCTTTGTTGAGCCTATCCCCTCAAACTCTTGTGTCATGGTAAGAGAGGATGAGTCCGCCAAGGCATCTTTTTGCAGAAAGATCGAATGAATCGCATCAGAGGAGATCTGGAACCCTGACCTTTTATCCTCGACAGACAGGCCCTCGCTCCACTTGCTGGTGTAGTTTACTGGGATGCTGCCTGCAGACAGATTTTGTGGTGCGAAAATGAGGCTCACGTTCTTGTGGATCCAGGGATCGCCAACAAATGTCTCCCTGGACCTGTACAGGCCGCTGCCATGCAAATATGATCCAGATGATGCCGTGCGCTTATCTGTAGTGATGAATCCCTGGCCAAAGGACGATGCAGTATACGATGTGCCTCTGCCGTAGGAGTCAAGATACCGCTGCAGCAGGAAATGGCCATGAAAGAGCTCAGAGATGGCCATGCCCTTCATTGTCGCATCCCCGCCTCCCCGCAGGTAGCTCATCTGAGCGATCCCTTCAGAGAACTCTGATTGGGAATTGTAAACTGTCTGATTGGGATCGAGCAATATCGAGGTCTCCTTTTCTATCTTGTCCATATACTTATAGCTCTCGGATAGCTTTTCTTGGCGACAATAGTTCGCACTGGTGGTCCGATCGGTCCACAGAGAGTCGACCGTCTGGTCCTTGCCAGAGAGCCGAAGGCTGACGGGACTGTGGCTTTGGATGGTGTGGCTTTTGAGGATGATGCCGCATTTCGTGCTATAATCTATCAGCTGAACATGTTCAAGATCGCCACTTCCATGCTGTGCCGTCTCGATGGCAGCGCCATAGGCATCGAGTAGATTTACGATTGCGCAGCTTGAGTCGCGAACCTCATCTCCTGATATCTTGGCTGTGATGTTTGCATAATTGATCAGCACACGATCTTGCTGTGATGTATTGAGCGTCTGCCTGGCAGCAACGTAGCCCCGGCCTGAAACCGACTGGTTGTCCCTGAATATCACCTCCGGCTTTCTCTTTATCTTCACACAGAGCAAAATTGAGCCGCTGCTATGAGGCTGAAGCGTTCCCAGCTCCCAGTAAATGAGATTGCCATTGATACGGCTTGGGGATGGGGATGCGCCCACAAACTCCACATCAGGCAGCCTGTCAATTATAACCGCATCGCTGGCCTCGAGAAAGAGCTCATTGCCAAAAAGGATGGTGTAATTCAGCAGATCTCCCCTGAAATAGCCGTTTTTTGGGGCCGTCTTCCTGATAAAGACGGATTTGACCACGAGGGTCTCCAGGGACCTGAAGCTCTCTTCTGTCTTTTCAGATGCTACCGCGTATCGATTAATTATTCTGTCGATCTCATGGCCCTCTGCTCTGTCCTCCAATCTCACCTGCAGATAAATTTTGCCATCCTGGCCTGGGGACAGGACCCAGGTCCCAAGTGTCTCAGCGTTCCAAAACAGGTGAATTCCTTCGTCGTCCTTCCAGATCCTGCTGGGCCTGGGTGTGCAGCCAGCGTCTTCATCGAATTGCAGATGGCTGTCCAGGATGTCCGTCACTGTAACGTTCAGAGCATCTTCAGATCCCTCGTTCTTGAAGGTCAATGTGTAGTTGAGAGAGCCCCCAGGGCAAAGGATAGGGCTTGAGGCATTGTTCTCAATCTCAAGAGCGCTGGAGCCCATCACTTTGGTCCGAGAGACTGCTGCGCTGTTGGATCCTAACTGGGCATGGCTCAACAGCTGCGAGCCTCCAGGCGCTGAGGGGTTCACGCGGACGGATATATTTATGGTTCCAGATCCTTGCGGCGAAATCTCGCCCATCGTCCACTGGTCCTCTGTTCCAGTATCTGGTTGAGGTGACGCTGATAAAAAGGAGACGTTCCTGTCGTAGATCACATGAGCCATAGCCCAGATGGCACTGTCTTTGGAATTTCGATAGTTGACGGTATAATTCAGGATCCCCCCAGGCGAGACCGGATCTGGGTCATCGATCATGGTGATGGCCAGCTCCTGATCAGACTGAGAGATTGGGCCCTCTCCATCATCACTGGCAAAGTACTTTCGCTCATTGGGATTATCGCCTGCAGCGCTGGTCCAAGAGAGTAAAGCCTTGGGTCGCTGAGGGCTGCTCTGGTTCTCCTGGATGGCCCTGTAACTGAGAATTACCTTTCTGGCATCGGCCCAAGAAAGGTCAACGGCATCGAAGTGCCACTTCAGGTGCGAAGTGCCCTCGGTGATCTCTCCGTCTGGGCCTGATGAGATCTCTGCTGAGCCTGGCAAGTAAGCCATTTTAGAAGGCAGAAACTCAGAGAGATCAACATCGAAGGCAGGAGCACTGCTGCTAGGAGAATGAGAGATCTGTAGGGTTATGGTCTCATATTTTTCGTCTTGCCGAAAGGCTCTCTCCAAAATCAAATCAGGCTCGACTATCACTACACCGTCCGACTCGTCCGAGGAAAAGTGCAGG
>JAUCQD010000103.1 GCA_030372945.1 Methanothrix sp.
ATAGAGATCTTTATATAATTTTAATACTATTATTAATTATGAATTCTTTTATAGGATGGGCAATGCTTGAGCACCAAAAGATGAACGAAGCTCGTAAGCGTAAATCAAAGCTTCTCGAGATCTCGGATTCGATTGACTGGGGCAGGATACGCGTGCATCTTAAGAGTATGTACGATAACACGAGTGAGCGAGGCGGAAGGCCTAACTGCGATCCCATAATGATGTTCAAGATCCTGATACTCCAGCAGTGGTATGGCTTGAGCGATATGGAGGCGGAAAGACAGATCGCGGACAGGCTCTCATTCATGGAGTTTCTCGGCTATCCTTCTGAGATTCCTGACTCCAGGACCATATGGCTATTCAGAGATCGTCTGAACAAGACTGGCATGCATCGCGTTGTTTGGAGAGAGCTTAACAGCCAGCTCGATTCGATGGGTCTGAAGGTTGTAACAGGTACAGCTCAGGATGCAACCTTTATCGAGGCCGATCCAGGAAGCTCAAAAAAAGCCACGCTGTGACGATGCAAAGACTCGCCGAAGCCGAGATTCGAGCAGAGCCTTCTCGTGCTCGCAGCCGAGGCGCCCGAGCCGACTGGATCCGCCAGCAAGGCCTCATGAAATGCACCCTGCCTTCAGATTAGCTGAAATCCAACACAATTCTCTTCTCTGGCTGCCTCCCCAAGGCAATCAATGCCTCATTCTTATTATTGAGGAAATCCCGGTTGGATGGGTCCAGAGATGCAGCCTTCTCAAGGCATATCAGTGCATCCTCGCTACTGTTCAGCTCCATCAGAACAAGCCCTTTCGTGTTCCAGGCATCGGCATTCTTCGGGTTATGTTCGATCGCCAAATTCAAATACTGCAAAGAGTCGTTGTACCTGCCCATCATCCCTAAAACAAGGCCCTGTCGATACCATGCTCTGTCAAGAGATGGATCAAGGGCCGTAGCTCTGCTGAACGCATCTAAAGAGTCGTTGTATCTCTTCTGCTTCTCCAGGATTATGCCCTTGTTGTACCAGATGTTGGCGTCGTTCGGGTTGATCTCAAGGGCTTTATCTAGAGAATCCAAAGCATCTTGGTCTTTCCTCAGAGCACCTGAAAGGATCAGGGCCCGATCATTATAGGCCTGCGAGTTGGATGGATCGAGCTGGATGATCTGATCAAAGCTATCAATGGCTTCCTGATATCTTTTCAGCTTGATCAACAGATTGGCCTTGAAGTTCCATGCCCATAGATCGGATGAGTTCAGATCAAGGTATTCGTCTATGTCCTGCAGTGCAAGGGAGTAGGTGCCATTGTGGTAGTCACTGGCCGCCTGTGCGAGCCAGTATTCAGCATCCTGGCCTGTACCTGCCATGATTATTGCCAACGAAATGGCGAGGAGATGAAGTGCGATACGCCTCATGCTGTATAATGTATTGTAGGAAGTGGATATAGGTTGCGGTCATTATTTATTTGGAGGTCCTGTTTACTTGACGCTTTCATCTGGCAATTTCAAATTTATAACATAATACATATATTTTTTAAAGCGCCCTTCCAGAATGGCGAGCCAGATTCACCTAAGACAAATCTCTATGATCCTTTGGAGGTTTGGTCAAACAAAGGCACAAAACCAAAATCGTTCACATCCACCAGGCCTCTGTCAGTCAGCTTCAGCTCAGGAATCACCGGCAGGCATAGAAATGAAAGGGCCATGAATGGGTCCGGCAGAATGCACCCCAGCACGCGGGCTGCGTCAATGCATTCGTCTATCCCGTCTGCCACTTCTCGCATATATCTCTCTGAGAGCAAACCTGCCACTGGCAGCGGCAATCCGGCCCGAACCTTGCCGCCCAAAACTACAGCCATGCCTCCGTTCATCTGGGCAACAGACTGAACGGCTACAAGCATATCTTCATCTGTGACTCCGACAGAGACGATGTTATGGGAGTCGTGGGCGACTGAAGTGGCAAGAGCCCCTGAGCAAAGGCCAAAGCCCTGTACCAGCCCAAGGGCCACGTTGCCAGTCGCCTTGTGCCTCTCTACGACGGCCAGCTTCAAAATATCCCGCTGGATGTCAGAGACAACCCTGTTGCCCGCAATCTTGGGCTGAAGGCGCAGGGATCTTGTGATGATCTGATTGGGGATGATGCCGATGACCCTGGCCATGCCAGTTTTGGCTGCTATCTCGAATGACTGAAGGCCGATCCTGCCTATTTGCATAGACCTTTTTTTGGGCACTGGAGCACTCTGCAGCCCTACGACAAGATCGCCCTCCTCAGCCACTGTCCTTCCATCCTTAATTACCATGACTGCATGTGGATTTTTCAGACTGTCCAGGACCGCAATATCAGCCCTGTATCCAGGAGCTATGGCCCCAAGATCTCTCAAGCCAAAATACTCTGCAGCATTCAGGCTTGCGATCTGCAGGGCAAGGATAGGATCGAGCCCCTCTTCGATGGC
>JAUCQD010000104.1 GCA_030372945.1 Methanothrix sp.
CTATTACGATAACCCTGTGAAGGCACCTGAGTTTGGCGTAATGTGCTGGTGGGACTATGGAAATTGGATAGTGTATCTCTCCCATCGGCCTGTGGTGACAAACAACTTTCAAGCGGGGGCTGAGGATTCAGCCAAGTTCTACCTCTCGGAGAGCGAGAACGCAGCGACTGCTATACTCGATGCGAGGCGTGCCAAGTTTGTATTCATCGATTACGATACTGTCTTTGGCGGGCTGGACTCCCTTGCCAAATGGGCGAACCTGAGCCTCTCTCGCTACGTAAAGCTCGATGAGTCTGGATCGACGCCCAAGGCCGAACTATTGCCGCCCATGCTTAACACAACCATGGCCCGGCTCTATCTCTCCGACGGAGTTGGCACAGACCACTTCCGGCTTGTCTACGAGTCTGCCCCAGCCTTGGGTTCTAGAGCAGAGATCAAGATCTTTGAATACGTTCCAGGAGCCTTGATCGTAGTAAGAGCAAGCCCTGATCAGAGGGTCGTGGCAATGCTGAATATGACCTCCAATCAGGGTCGATATTTAACTTATGCGAACAAGGGCCAGATAAGAGATG
The DNA here is from genome assembly GCA_030372945.1 of Methanothrix sp. Classification (GTDB taxonomy): domain Archaea; phylum Halobacteriota; class Methanosarcinia; order Methanotrichales; family Methanotrichaceae; genus Methanothrix. Next base: position 573 of record JAUCQD010000104.1, read on the forward strand.
GTGAATTTGCGATAAGGGTTCCATACTCCACCGAGGCCAGGTATGCTACGCATGCCATTGAACCCTACACGATATTTTGCGGAAATAGCAAAGGAGTGAAGACGCAAAAGATCAACGTAAGCGAGGAAGATATCCTCGAAGGCAATAGAATAACGGTGAATTTTTAAGTTTGAATAAAAAAAGGTGGATCAGCACCAATGCTGCTGATCCCATCGAAAACTAGGGGATCTTACACGCATGGCAGCCAGTCAACGCTGATCGCACCGCATGTGGAGTTGCCCCATAGCTGGATGAACTTCTCGATTGAGAATACACCAGTCAGGTCCTCGACGGATCTGCCGTACTCGGCATGGCGGCCTTTCAGGTTGTTGTCAGCCTTCGGATCGCGTGAGATCCATCCGATATGAGCGACGCCGATAACATTGCTGTTGAGGTTGGCCTCGAGAACGCCCGTGCAGCATGGAGTATCTAGGGCATTGTTGTAAGCTCTTGTCTTGACCTCCGTGGTCTTCTGCAGATGCTCAGCATGTGTGTACATCTCAGTCAGCACAGCCCCGATCTTGTAGTTCTGCACGCAGAGCTTGTCCACCCATTTCTGGTCATAGGTGCCTGTCTGATAAGAGACCGGCATGTACTCAAGCTCCTGCTCTGAGGTGAAGTTGATGTAATCCATCGGGTTTGTGCCTGTCGGCCATGGGCAAGTCAGGTCCGAAGGTTGCCGCTCAGCCTCCAGCTCTATCCTGGATGTGATCACATTTCCTGAGCCTGACTGCTTCTCGACCAGTTTTGCTCCATTGAAGCCCGTCTCAGTCGAGATCACCATCTCAAGGCTTCTATATCCCACTCCTTTTACCGACGACTTCTCGTACATATAGTTTGCAGCGCCTGCCATGCTTATCAGGGCCGTGACGACAATCGCCAGAAAGATCAGATCTCGTTTCAAATCCACACTACCTCCTATAGTTGGCCTTAGGTCTCTGCTTTTTAGAGGCTACAGGCCAACTTGAACTCTCCATATACCCTAACACCCGACCCATGGTTTCTCAGGTGTCTATTTCAAGGTTTTGGCTGTTTTGGGATCCAGGGAAGACCACGTGGGGAAAAAATAGTGCTCATGCGGACTTCGCAAGTTCATTCAACTTATCTGTGAAGTCGTTGCATGAGCTGCTGATACACGGGCTTGTGAAGCTTTTGGTTTTGCTTGTACCAGGTTCGTTAGAGCAGTCTGTTCCAAGGCAAGGCGTTTTGGTTTTTGTAGCATCCCGAAATAGTATTCTCCGATTGATCTCAAAGGAGCCTACGTATTCCTCATACTCCTTCATACTCCTCTGTCCTGGGATCGTCTGCTTTGCATCGATGAGATAGTATCCTGTGAAGTTGTCAGCGGTCTTGAACTCTGCCATCTTCTTTTGCGATCCCGTCTGGTGCAATGTGAAATCCTGGTCCTTGAACTCCATCTGCTGCACATCATAGCTCTCAAGCACTTTTGCGCCAACTCCGCCAAAGACCGCAGAGCTCTTGAAGCTCTCAGATCCCAGCAGTGCATCTCCTGGAACAACTGCATTGTAATTGTCTACCTGGTCCTTTTCCTGAAAGTTCGCATTGCGCCCTTTTGCCTCGTCCACAAGGTACTCATTTTTAACGAGGGCGTCAACGCTCCCACTGAATAGCACATTCTTCGTGGACTTGATCCCAGAGTTCATGGATCTCAAGTTTTTATTGATCTGGAACTGGCCAGTTCCGCTCACTGTGGTCTCAGAGGCATAATCTACTGATTGCACAACGAAGGTGGCCTTGCTCGAGCCGGAGTTGATGCATTTGGCAGAGGCTTCTACTCCAAAGCTGTACCGTCCTGCCACAGCATTCATATCTGGTTGGACCTGCAGTTCCTGGGAGCGGGAGACTCCTGCAGGAATTGTCATGCTCGTGCTCGTCCAGCTAAACCAATCCAAAGAGCAACCTTCAGGCTTCACACACACATCAGCCTCCACCTCGCTAGATCCTGTATTCTTCACTGTAACTATGAAATCCAGAGGCTTTCCCTGAGTGGTATACTGCTTATCAGGCTCATCCTTTGATCCTGTCAGGCTGATGGTCACCAAGAGGGAGCCAGAAGGATCCGGACAGGGACTTGGCAGATATGAGGGTATGGATGGGGTCGAGGGACTTGCCCAGGTGCTGCCCAAAATGCTGCTTGATGAGATCCCCTGGTCGCTGACTGTGGCAGAGGCCTGGAATGCCATCAAGATAAATATCAGGAACAATTCTTTCATGCTACCCCCACTGTCAGTTTAAAAAAGGATTTGCTGCTGGGCTGCTTTTAGCCTAGCAGTCTATGCCTTCACACGGTACACGCACCCTCTCAGGTACCGGGTTCTCATGGAATTTGATGGTCTTCTCGGCTTCGAAGACTCCTGTAAACATCTCGTGAGCTTTGATATCCTTGTAGAAGATCTTGTGCCAGGTTGCGTCGGTGCCCCATGTACCGTTGAAGGTATTCTTGGTCTCAATGCCTATCACATGAGCCGGATTGCTGCCCATCAGAGCCGCAACGGCGTCTGTATCTCTTCCAGCCTTCTTCAGGTCCTTCACCAGATTCTCGGGCGTTGTTCCAGGTGGATTGTAGGGCGTGGTTGAGGAGAAGAATGCAGTCTCATCCTGCTCCATCTCGTTTACGGAGTACAGCTCCTGAACATTTGCCCCAATGCCTCCGTAGAAGGCCTTTGATGTAAGGGACTTTCCACCCGTCAGTGGCGTCGCTCCTGAATAGGTCATCTTGGTGCTCTCGAAGAGGTTCAGGTTAGACTCGTTTCCTCCATTGACCGAGGAGACATTTCTCTTCAATTTGTCTGCGTTCTGCGAATAAGCATGCTCTGAATCAAGCTCGAAGTCGCCGTCTCCGGACATGGTATTGAAGTACTCGAGCGCAATTTTCTTATCGATTATCGATGTGCTTACATCGATAACTCCTGTTCCTGATACCTTCTGCGCTTCACAAAACTGCTCATACTGTACAGGCGGAACTATGGGCGGATTGGCCAGCACAGTGCCGCACACCCCTGCAAGGGCAATTGCTAATACTACTGCGACTACTACTCCCTTCATGTTACATTCACCCCCGATGATGATATAACAAGCTTAAGATCCCTTCTCACCAAAAAAGGTGAGATTAGCTCCAGAGATAACTGGAGCTTTATTCGAATATAAATTTATCTGTTATTTTACACGCAGGGCAGCCAGTCAACGCTGATTGCACCGCATGTTGAGTTGCCCCAGAGCTGGATGAACTTCTCGATTGAGAAGACACCAGTCAGGTCCTCGACGGATCTGCCGTACTCAGCATGGCGGCCTTTCAGGTTGTTGTCAGGCTTCGGATCGCGTGAGAGCCAGCCGATGTGGGCAACGCCGATCACATTGCTGTTGAGGTTGGCCTCGAGGACACCTGTGCAGC
>JAUCQD010000105.1 GCA_030372945.1 Methanothrix sp.
AACATAACCTCCTTCCAGCCAGTCGGCTCCGTAGGATATCGTTGTCAGAAGGATCAACACGCACGGTATGCCAAATGCTTTGATATTAACTCCTCCTGCATAGACGTAGTTCGGCAATTGACTTAAAGATGACCGTCAAATACAACCTTTAATTAGTAGTAAGACAATAATAATTTGGCGATTGAGGGAAAAATATGTGTCAAATGAATATCCCGATGGAAAAGCATATGGAAATGGCCAAAATCGGCATGGGCCATATGGGAATGATGCATCACATGGGCGGCTTTCCGCTCATTGGAGATAAGATGCCTCAGATGGAGGTCAAGACCACGCATGGTGCGATGACGCTGCCTGATGCCTTCGCAGGAAAGTGGTTCGTTCTTTTCAGCCATCCTGCAGATTTCACACCTGTCTGTACCACTGAGTTCGTGGCCTTTGAGAAGAGGAGAGAGGAGTTCGACAAGCTAAACTGCGCTCTTATCGGGCTTTCCATCGATCAGGTTTTCTCTCATATGAAGTGGACGGAGTGGATATCGGATAACTTGAAGGTAGAGATCAAGTTCCCCATCATCGCAGACGATCAGGGAAAGATAGCGATGAGAATGGGCATGGTTCACCCGGGCAAGGGAACCAACACCGTCAGGGCAGTGTTCATCGTCGACCCAGAGGGAACTGTCAGGCTGATCCTCTTCTATCCCCAGGAGGTGGGCAGGAACATGGACGAGATTCTGAGGGTCCTGAAGGCTTTGCAGACCGTGGACAAGTACAAGGTGGCAGCACCTGCGGGCTGGCCAAATAACGAGCTGATCGGCGATCAGGTGATCATACCACCACCGGCAGACGAGAAGACTGCTGCAACCAGGAAGACGAGCAAGGATATGGTCTGCGAGGACTGGTGGTTCTGCCACAGGAAACTGTGAGCGGGCAGTTCAGCTCTATTTTTTCCATCACTTCAATGCTAGCTTTAGAGGGCCAAAAGATCTCGGCTTCACCGTCGAGCATTTCGATAAACTATTTCCGCATGGACTCCAATGGATTGAAGATGTGGCCTGAAGAACAAGTCAGCTGTCGGCTTAAGGACGGATTCGACGATACAGGCATCAAGGAGCCTGTAATCATCAGGAGATTTCGCCCAGCGGATCTTGATGCAGCTTTGGAGATCGACCGTGAGGTCTTTGGAGGCTACGACCCGAATATCTTCGCGACATTTTACGAATATCACCCAGCCTGTACTCTCGTCGCTGAGGTGGGCGGAAAGGTCGCAGGCTTCTTATTGGGATTCAAGCATACGCCCTTTGAGGGGAGAATCTTCTGGCTGGCTGTAAAACCAGGTTACCAGAACTGTGGCATCGGCATGAGGCTCATGCTAGAGGTTCTCAAAGTATTCAGATACATGGGAGCTCTTGGTGCCACTCTCGAGGTGAGGGTGAGCAACAAGAAAGCCCAAGCACTCTATTCTTCCTTGGGCTTTCGCATGATCGGCTTGTATCCATCTTACTATACCGATGGCGAGGCCGCCATAGTCATGAAACTGAAGCTATAGCTATTCTACGCCGCGAGCTGTCAGCAAGAATTCCGCGCTCGTTCCCTCTGGCAGAGAGCGGTGCTTCATCAACCTGGCGCGCCGCAGGCCTTCTTTGGCCTTTTCAAGGAAGATTATTGCCTTGCACATATGCTCGAGGTACGTGCCGCCCAGAGGGCGCAAGATATTGCCCTCTATGTCCATGTAGACCTGATTGGTTATGACCACTGGAACCCTGTGCCTTCGCGCCAGCTCCTGCAGCTCGGAGAGCTGGGCCAACAAAGTCCTGCGTGCAGGTCGATTGTCATCTGCCTCCAGAAGCACACGGTAAAGCGAAGTTGCCGAATCCAGGACCACCAGCCCAAGATCCCTGCCTGCGATCTTTGATGCTTCGCGAATTGACATCGCCTGCTGCTCCAAGCTCATGGGCTCGAAGATGAGGATCTTCGATGCCATCTGCTCAGCGCTGGGCCCTGCGATTTGCTTGAACCTCTCGGCGCTGAAACCCTCTGTGTCGATGAAGATGACGCGCATGCCCCTGGCCACAGCCTGAACCGCCAGTTGCAGGACTATGTTGCTTTTGCCAGAGCCCGACTCTCCATAGAGCTGGGTTATTATTCCTGACTCGAAGCCACCTCCAAGGAGCAGGTCCAGACTCTGGCATCCGGATGGTAAGCGGTCGAGCATGGTCATATGTGCGAGTAGCTGTCGACCCTGTCCATGAGCCGTTCCATTGCCTCGCGCTCCCTTGGGCCGCCGCAGCGATTGATGATCCTTTGCATCTTTATCAGCTCATCGTAGTAGTTGTCGGTGCGCAGGGCCATATATCTGGTAGCAGCAACGGCCGCTTCCACGACGAGGCTTGCTCCCCGGTTGAAGGCACGAAAGTCCTTTCGGATTATCTCGCCCCTCACAAGCTCAACCCTGGCGATGATTATGTCCATCATAAAGGCCTCGCACTTGAAAAGCCCCCAGGCCTCAGCGCCTTTGAGCACAGGCACACCATCGCAGCGCATGAAATTTTCTGCTGTGAGGTCCTCCAGGGCAGTCTCAGCGATCAGCCAGGCATCATGGGTCACATTGGCCACGAACCATCCGCTCGACAGGATGTTTTCATAGGTGTGAGTGCCGGAGAAGAGCCGCACGTACAGGCTGTCTCCATCTTTGATGAGGCCCAAGGGCGCAGCGTTCAATCTGCCATCCTTTTCGGTTGTAGCGACTATCTCGTTTATGCCATCGAAAATTCCCAGCTCCTCCAGAGCTTCATTGCCATAAAACATGATCAAAACCTCAAACCCTTCAGAAGGGAGATAAATAAAGATGCTGCAATCAGGTCTGCAGTGGACCCGGGATTGACGTCCTCGGACAGAAGCTCGCTGTCCATCTGCCTTGCCAGATCAAGCGTGGGGTCTTGCAGCGCCTCGCCAGCACATAGCGAGACCTGCTGGGCTTTTTTCAGGCCGAACTTGGCACAAATAAGGCTGTCAGGCATTTCATTGAGCGCCTCAAGGAACGTCATGACAATGCCATCGTTCAGGCCGATCTTCTCGATTTTCTCTGTCAGTCTTTTCGCGAGCAAGAAGGATCTCTCATAATTCGTGGACCATTCTTTGGCCACTAGGTCATGGCCCTGGGAGAGGCGCATCAAGTCCAGCAAGCTCCTTTTATCCTGACGCAATCGCTCTGGCGATCGCAGATCTTTCAGGCTGAACTCTTCGACATCTGCGACCCTGGCCCCAGCGATTTGGAAGGCTTTGTAAAAATCGACTGCATCCTGCACAGTGGTTCCCTGCAAAACCCGTGCCAGATTGTCATGAAAGCGCTCCTCATGCATATCGATCCCTGCAGCACAGGCCAAGGGGAGCATGAGCACCAGCGAGCCAAAGTGAGTATTGCTGCAAAGATTCCATTCCTGCCAGGCCTGTACACCCTCGAGTATCAAGGAGCCCACGCTTCCCTTGCCTTGGGCAGCCTTTCTGAAGACTGGATAAGCAGAGACCGAGCTGACGAGGAAATGATGAAAACCAATGTCCGAGAAATCGTGGCACCGATCGACATTGCCTGGCTTTGGGCTGGATGAAAGCTCGAAGAGCATGGCCAGCTGTGCGCATTGGGCCACGCGATCAGGGCTCATGGTGAATCAGGACTACTTCTTGAGCAGGTCTTCGGCCAGCTTCTTCTTGAGCTCCATGTACTCCTTTCCAGAGAGCCCAATTCTCGCCATTGCAGCATCTCTGAGGTAGCAGAGCTTGGTTATCTTACAGCACCAAACCAGGCTGCCAAAGCATGTCCCATCGCCCTTCTCCAGAGGAGTGCCTTTGGCCAGCGAGAGCTTCTTTTTCACAAACTCCTCAGGCGTCATGCCAGCCTTCTTCAGAGCGTTCAGCACAGCACAGTGCTTCACTGGCGGACAGCAGTAAGCCAGCCCTCTCAAGTCCCCGCCAGCGCAAATGTGCTTTGGAGCATTGCACCAGCCGCTCAAAGAATCGTACTCATTCATCGCCCCTGAGAGCCACTCGGCAAAATCTGGGTCTGCACCACGCAGGGAGACAACCTCTGCGCCCATGGAAAGCAAAGCTTTGGCGTCCTCAAACTCGCCAACATCTGCAAGAGCCATGATCGCAGGACCTCGCATATCTTTTGCTCTCTTCACAATCTTCGGGCCTGCTCCGTTCAAGCCCCTGAGATCCAGATGAATTAAGTCCAGCTCAGTCTCATTCAGCCTCTGCAACAGAGCATCCGAGAGTTCCTCAGGCCTAATTCTCAGGGAGAGGGTGACTCCGCAACGCTTCAAGCTGGGGATCAATTCCAGAAGCCTGACAGGATCGCGAATCTTGGACAGCCTTAATTCCAGAAGGCACAAGTTTCTGTTCGCGATCCTGGCGGCAGCCAACAGTGGCTCATCAAGTGAGCAGGTGACGGACAAGCCAACTGATCTTCTTCCTCTATGCTCTTTGATCTTCAGCAGGCAGGATTCCATCTCAGCTAAAGGCACATCGTCCAGATCGAAGCCATCCAAGATAAACAAGCCGCCTGGACCTTCTGGTGCAAACTGATGATAAGAAGATATGGTGGCAATGGGATTGTCGATATGAAGATATCCTACTTCAAACATCGGGATCTTCTGAGTTTGTTCAGGATATCAGTCTTTCGCTCTTTTCAGAATTGTCAGATCCGGCCCTGTATCCTTTATATCTGAGTATATCCAATGACTTTGCGGTGATGTGATGGTGACATTCAACGTCGATGCAAAAGTCAAGGGAACGGGAAAGGACGGGGCCTTGGGCGTCCAGATCTCGGGAGATGGTGCAAGTCCCATATCAGCCAAGATATCAGGCGACTCGAAGAATCCCCTCGCCATCGGACCTATTGAGATCTCGCCGATCACTGTGGCTCCGGATCTGAAATCGGCTGCGGAGACGTTGAACATCCCTGCGGTTGTCGACGCACTGACAAAGCTATCTCAAGGATTGAAAGTAGAGATTGCCACCTCAGGAGCGCCTCTGTCTATTGCTCTGGGAAAAGTGCCTGTCGATCTGACCATTTCGGTATCGTCTCCTGCGCAGGAGACTGTTTTCAAGGTAGAGATCAAGGGAACTGTGGGTGAGTAATAATATTGGCTGCATATGCTTTTGGGAGGCAATGATAATCATAGAAACAATACCGGCTTGGGCGACGACCATGCTCGTCGCAATGCTGCCCATCTCCGAGGTGAGGGGCGCTATCCCTCTGGCCGTGGGAGTCTACGGTCTTTCTCCGATGCAGGCCTATCTCATATCCGTATTTGGCAACTTGCTGCCTGTAATCCCATTGCTGCTCTTTTTAGGGCCGGTCTCCGACTACCTGAGACGGTTTTCAGTTGGAGACAGGTTTTTCACGTGGCTCTTCGCTCGTACCCGCAACAAGCACATAAAGGACCATGAAAGATTCGGCCTTGGTGCACTTGCCGTCTTCGTTGCAGTCCCGCTGCCAATGACTGGAGCCTGGACTGGATGCGCCATTGCTTTTCTGTTGGGCTTTCGCTTCTGGCCAGCGTTTGCAGCCATCGCATCTGGCATTCTTGTTGCAGGAGTTGTGGTCATGACTGTTGTCATGGGCATTAAAGTCGCACTCTAGGAGTCTTTGTAAACTGGCCTCTCAGGCACCAGGTAAATTGTCCAGAATGCCAATAGAGTCACTATCGCCTTGACGGTGATATTGGTCCAGAACATCTGCACCAGGGCATCGATGCCTAAAATTCCTGTGAATGCGATCAAGGGAAAGAGAATGCTATCCACAGGGATGGAGACCGCATTGGAGACGAAGACTCGCGTCCATTGGGGCAGCTTGGCGCCAATGCCCCCAGTCCAGAAGTGATAGACCTGAGTGTCGATCGTCTCCGCGATGAGGGCGGTGAGGATGGAGCCCAGGACTATACGCATCTGCAGTGAGAAAATTGACTGCCACCAGCTCCCACCAGAGGTATCTAAAATGCCAAATAAAAATGTCCAGGCTGTCTGGCCTCCGCTATTTGCCCAGTCAGCCTGGGCTGGCAGCAGCACCACCAACTGAAAATAAAGTGCTGCAAGCAGGTTGATGGCGGCAGCCAGCCAGATTGTTGTGATGGCCGCCCTCCTTCCAAGCTGCTTGTGGATCAGATCGCGCCAGGTGAAGGTGAGGGAGTAGATGAAACCTGCATCCATGACCAGGCTGCCAAAATAAGTGACCTTGGTGGCAGCGATGTTTCCCGCCAGGGAGAAGAATAGGTAAAGGCCACAGAGTATTATCGTAGCCTGAGTCTTATCGATCCAAAATCTTCTTGAGGTGCCCTTCTCTGCTATATCTTCTTCAGCCATTTATTTTTGAGTTTCATGAAGGTTCCTGCACTTATGCTTTCCCTTATCTCCTCCATCAACCTGAGCATGAAATGCAGGTTGTGAAGAGATGCCAGCCGGAAGTAGGATAGCTCTCCTGCGTCGTAAAGGTGCCTCAAATAAGCCCTTGAATAGCTGCGGCAGGTCAGGCACTGGCAGTTGGGGTCAACAGGCAGCTCATCATCTCTGTATTTTGCTGCCTTGATATTTATGCGAAACTTGTTCTCAGGGCTCCCGCCGGCATTTGGAGAGACGAAGAGGCTCCCCCGGCGCGCGATTCGCGTGGGAGAGACGCAGTCGAAGGTATCGATTCCACGCTGCACGCCCTCGAATATATCATCGATCTCCCCGATGCCCAGAAGATGGCGAGGCCGGTCATCGAGCATGGGCACAACCCAGTCAAGGACCTGGTGCATATCCTGCTTGCAGTTTCCCAATGAGCCGCCAACTGCGATGCCGTCAAAGGATTGGGATGCTATGAACCTGGTGCTTTCGCGTCTCAGATCCTCGAACCAGCCGCCCTGGATGATGCCGTAGAGGGCCTGGCTTTTGTCATGATAGTGAAGAGACTGCACTGCCCAATCATGAGTTCTGTGCATGGCTTTTTTTGTGTAATCGTAATCGGATAGTGGTGAAGTGCATTCGTCGAAGGCCATGATGATGTCCGAGTCGAGGTTTGACTGGATCCTCATCGAAGTTTCGGCATCCAAAAAATGCCACGCTCCGTCTGCCATGGACTTGAAGGAGATGCCATCGTCTGTGATCCTCGTCAGGTTCTCATTCTTAGAATCGTTGGGTTGCCTGTTTTTCTTTTTCTCTCTTAGACCCATACGGCTTGTCCCATTACGCTCTTTTTCCTGCGGAAAGATGTTGCCGATCTTGCTGATGTTATGCTCTCTTCCAAAGCCCAGCGAGAAGGCCTGGAAGCCGCCGGAATCCGGGAACAAGGGCCCTGGAAAGTTCATGAACCTGTGCAGTCCTCCCAACCTTCTTATCAGCTCGTCTCCAGGCTTTAGATGGAGGTGGTAGGTGTTGGCCAGCGCGCATTGAACGCCCAATTGTGCCAGATCATCGGAGCCAAGTGCTCGCACGCTTGCTAAAGTGGCCACAGGCACGAGATATGGCGTGACGATGTCGCCTCGCCTTGTTCTTATCAGGCCGAGCCTTGCATGCGTCTCTTTATCCTGCTTTAAAATTTCATAAGTCAGTGCACTCATTCGCAATGCCCTTTGAGATCGACATGAGTCCTAAAAAGATGATAAAATATGTAGCAGATCTACGTGATCGTTGTCAATCCAGCGATCTGCAGGGCAGAAATGCCGCCTGAGAGCAGATATGCATCGCGGTCAGCGAAGATCCTCAATGTTTCGACTGCAAAAGCTGCATCTATGTCAAGGTCTCCGTAGACTGCGACCTTCTTGCCCGCCGGGATCATTCCGAGCTGAGAGACCAGATTCTCGAGTGGCATGCTCAGAGCACCCTGTGCATGTCCTTGAGCATACTGATCAGTGGTCCTGACGTCCACAATCACCCAGTTGGGGTCTGCTTTGCTACTGTTGACGAAATCAGGGACGCTGATGATGTAGAATCCATTTGTTTTGGATCCCTTGAGGAATGAGTCGGCTACTGTCAGGTAATTGCTGGAAGTGCCCTGCGTTGCAGCCGAGATTTGCACAGGCGCAGAGGTGACGGAGACGGCTTTCTGATTGGACTCATTGAGAGAGGAAGTCGCCCATGGCTGGCCCTTGTAGCTACCACTGACCGTCGGTTTATCTTCCAGAACCTGCTTTTTCAGTTCATTTAGTGCCGGGTCGGAGTAAGTGTTGGCTGCTGGGCTTTCATCAACGGCGCAGGCCTGAATCAAAAGACAAGCTAGAGCCACTGAGCAGAGGAATGATTTGCTGATCATCATTGCAATCACCTGCCCTCCTCACAGTGCATCTACTACTAATAATATTGGGTTGTTTTTGGGCCTAGCCATGATCAGACCTCGTTAGTGCAGATGAGTCGTGGTGGCATATAGCCTGGCCTTCAGCTGCTCCCATAGATAGTTCGCAACTTTGTCGAATTCCGATCCTGCAGACTGCAAAAGCTGGCCTAGCAGATTCTGGAGCATGCTTTCCAGAGGCGTGCTTTTATCTCTCGATCCCTGATCTGACCACCAATCAGCAGGATCGAATTCATTGTTGGTGAAGTTCTCTAAAACAGCATGCCCGGAATCTACAAGCATGCGGTTGAAGTTGGGCGAAGCCAGAGGCTGTCCGTAAAATCCCGTGAGGTACACGACAGCTATCAGTCTGCCATATGAATCTCGGCCACTTCCCGAGAGATCGTCGATGTCCAGATAGACTCTCTTGTTCATGAGCACAGCAAATGTGAAGTCCATTGCAGACGGCCCCTCGGGCGTGCTCAGCTCAGGAGAATTGACATCTGCCAGCCGGACTCGTTCAACCGCGGATGCTATTCTGGAATCTGCCTTTTCGATGGTCACATCGAATGTATCTCCATCCACAACATTCGTGACCACGCCATATGCCTCGTCCTGTGCCGCCTCAACTATAATCGGCAGCAAGATCATCAAAATCAGTGACAGAAATGAAATTGTCCTCGTCCTCAACCCCCCCCTCAAATAGCGTTTGGATGACTTCAAATTGGAAGATTGTGTATTTATACGTTCACAATGATTCTGAGATCCCTGGACCTATTCCTGCTACCATTGATGGCCATCAGAGAGTATGTGGTAGTCTCAGACGGCACCACCTTCCTGAATCCCTTCAATTCCACCTTTCCGATCCCGTGATCGATCTCCACTCGGCTTGCACCGACGACGCTCCAGCTCAGGTTAGAGGCATTGCCAGGGCTGAGCACCACAGGCTTGGCATCAAAATACTCGATGACAGGATATGGAGAGACGAAGACATTGAGCGCTAACAGGCCGCCCGCAATTATGGACGCCAGCAACACAGACCAGATTGCAATTCCAACAGGCGTTTTCCAGAACGATCTCTGCATCTCCCAATAGTTCATCTTGAAACACCAGATAAATGGCATTACATCCAGATAGATATAATCTGCTGATCGATCTGCTGATCGCGCAAAAAAAGTGCAGACAGCAAAAGAATGCTCGCGAGGTCTCACATCTCAAGTCCCAGCCTTATGTGCTTGGTCTCAAGATATGCCTCCAGGCCATAGTGCCCAAGCTCTCGTCCAAGGCCGCTCTGTTTCCATCCTCCGAAAGGCGCTTGGATGTCCACCACGTTGTTCACATTGACCCCGATGCCTCCGGCCTCCAGGCGTTCGGACGCAAAGACGGCGGCCTTCAGGTCGCGGGTGAAGAGATAAGCTGCAAGGCCGAACTCGGTATCGTTGGCAAGGGCGATGGCCTCCTCCAGAGTTTTGAACCGCATGATTGGTGCCACAGGCCCGAATGTCTCCTCGCGCATGATTCGCATGCTATGGTCCACATTGCCAAGCACTGTAGGCAGATAGAAGAAGCCCTTTTCAAATGCCCTGCCTTCAGGCTCTCGACCGCCACAGAGGAGCGACGCGCCCTTGGCCAGAGCGTCTGCTACATGCTCTCGGGTCTTCTCACGCTGGGCTTCGCTGAACATGGGCCCAAGGTCCACATCAGGATCCAGGCCATTGCCGATCCTCAGCCGCTTGGTGTGCTCTAGCAGCTTTGCAGTGAACTGGTCGGCTATCTCCTCGGCTGCATAGATCCTGTTGACGCTGATGCAGATCTGACCCATATTGGAAAAAGCACGCTGTGTGCATGCAGAAGCTGCCTTCTCCAGATCTGCATCCCGGCAGACTATGAAGGGAGACTGGCCCCCCAGCTCCAAAGAGACGCGCTTGATCTGCCCGGCTGCATGGGCCATGATCCATCGGCCAGTCTCAGTCTCGCCCGTGAAGGCTATCTTTCTTGATATCGGGCTTTGCACGAGCTCTGCTCCAACCTCGCTTCCAGGCCCATGTACCACATTAGCGGTACCTGGAGGCAGGCCTGCATCGATCAAGGTCTTCACAAACTCAGTGGCTGCGATTGGAGCTTTGCTTGGCGGCTTGGCAACGAAGGTGCAGCCAGATGCCAGGGCAGGAGCAACCTTCCAGGCCAGCAGATCCACAGGAAAGTTCCAGGGAGTGATGAGCGCTGCAACCCCAACCGGCTGCTTTAGCACAATGCTTCGGCTCTGCCCCGATGCCATCCATTTTCCAAAGTTTCTCTTTCCCTCCTCAGCGTAATAGTCGAGCACATCTGCAGAGGATCTGACCTCTGCACGGGCATTCTTGAGGGGCTTGCCCTGCTCTTGAGTAAGCAGGCGAGCGATGGTGTCCGTGCGCTCACGCACAAGATCCGCAGCATCGTGCAGGATCTCCGCACGCTTCTGGCTGGAGGTCTCAGACCAAGCTGGAAATGCACGTCTTGCAGCCTGCAAAGCCAACTGAGCATCCTGGCGCGAGCCTACTGGGACCTCGGCTACAGGCTCTTGGCTGGCAGGATTGTAGATGACATCAACTCTGCCAGACAGCGCCTGGACCTGCTCTCCATTGATGAGCATGTAAGAGTAGTACATTGTGTCTGACATCTTCGCGTCCGGCACTCATAACCTTTGCCTTGGCCCTGAAACCTGCTTGGCCCAGAACCTAGTTCGAAAAAGTATTTAGGCTCGGATTGCAAGGGAAAAGACCGATGCAACCAGAAATGAGGGGGCCTGGACTTTGTTGACAGAGGAGCTCTGGGTCATTTCGTTCATAGGCAAGGACAGGCCTGGTCTTATTCGCGATCTCTTAGAGGAGCCTGCATTGCAGAAGGTGAACATCGTGGACATGGACCAAAGAGTGATGCAGGGCATATTCGTGATGTCAGTGGTTGCAGATTTCAGCTCAGCCAACGTCA
>JAUCQD010000106.1 GCA_030372945.1 Methanothrix sp.
AGCAGATAGAGTATCCAGAAGAGTATCTAGAGCGCATAAAGGCGCCCGCAAACTACGTGGGCCTCGAACCGATGCTCGTCTGTCGCGCTAGCGGCGAGTGCGATATCGAGGTCTATCATGGAGACCTGGGCAGGCTCTTTAGCAAGGCCCGGCCCACAGAGCTTTGCCTCATAGATCACTTCCCTGGAGAGGATACAAAGGAGCTAGAGAAGGCCTGCCGTTGCTGCAAAGAGATAGTAATCATATAGAAGTGGGACAGCGCGGATTCGAACCGCGGTCCAAGAGTCCCAAACCCTCGAGGATAGACCAGGCTACCCCACTGTCCCAAAAAGACAGTTCACCCTAGTGGACAATGATCTTTAAAAGCCTTTTGCCACGCGTTTCTTGGTTATGGACTGCAGATCGTCGTGATTTATCTTTTTCACAAGGTACGCAGTTGCCAGACCGCCGAGGGCTGTTAAAAGCCACAGCTGTATGAGCCTGATGATAATTGTAGCGGCCACGGCGCTGTGCATTGGCAGGCCGATGGCAGTGAACAATGTGCTCATGACGATGTCCACCAGCCCTACACCTCCTGGCAAAAACAGTGGCAGCATCTGCAGGAATATCATAACGGCGTAGACGGCAAATACGGCTCGCAGCGGCACTGAAACTCCCATGGATCGAAAGACGATTACAGCTACCATGGTCATGGAAAGCCAGCCCGCAACTGCCCAGAAGACGCTGATGAACAGCGTCCTCTTGTGATCGGCCAGCATCTTCATTGACTTATGGAACCGATCGATGATGCTGCTGCATTGCGTCCTGTCCACATGAATATGGAACAGCCTCTCGACGAAGTCGATCAGGGTGAATATGATCCTCTCAAGCCAGTCATCCGCAAAGCAAATTCCGAAGAACGCGGCATTTAGGAATAGCAAGATGAGTGTGATAGCGGAGCATGTGGCCAGGGCCCAAGGGGGGGCGTCCGTCGCCAAATTCAGGTACATCAGCCCGATTACTGTGCCCAGGAAGAATGGTATGGCCGTAATGATCCTGGTGGCGGCGACAGTTGCTGAAGAGCGATCAATTCGCGATCCTCCGTCCAGCTTTTCCAAAAAGTAGATGCGAGCAGTCTCCCCTGAGAAGCTGCCGGATGGAATCAGATTGTTCATGAAATTGCAGGACATGTAAATTAGGAATATATCCCAGATAGGTACCTTATAGTCGAACTTGAGAGCAATGGCCCTCCAGGCCAGTGCATCGCAGAGCACTCCAATAAGGGACAGCATCACCGCCAGAACGAACAGGGTCAGATTGACGTTTTTCAGACTGCTGATCACGTCCTGGAAGCCCACATGGTACAGGTAAAGGAAATATGCTCCCATGCCAAGTCCGATCAATGCTATCGATTTCCCTGGACGAACTGTTGGAAGCTCTATTTCAGTGCTCACGCAATGGTCAAGCGCGACAGATGGTTAAAAATATTCCGTTTGGCAGAACGGCCGATCACGGACATTCGAGATAATGCATTGGGCTTCCTTAAGCTCACCTGTACCTACCTTCGCTCTCAGTGTGCGCGCGTGTGCTCCCCTGTCTCTGTCTCGTTCCCACCGACCACCTGATACTTGAGTCTGGCAGCTCGAAGTGAGCTATCACAGGCGCATGGTCGGACTCCGGGTAGAATATCTTGGGAGCGAAGACGATAGATTCATCGTGCAGCAGCTCGTTATGCACCTCTGAGCCCTTGAAGTAAGCAAGCAAAGTCCGCGAAGCCAGGATGTGATCGAGCATCTTGCCTTTGCCGTTGTGCAGCAAAGAATAGCGAGCAGGCTCGGGGATATTTCGCTCGGTGGGCACCATGACCCTCATGGCCAGGTCCATGTTGCCTGTGTTCTCCACGTCGCCCCTGATGGCTTCTATGGATACCTCATCGAACTCCTCATTGAAGTCTCCGCAGACGGCTATTAGAGCACTGGGGTTTTCATCGAAGAGCTTGTCGATGAGGATGCGCGTCTCAAGCGCCTGGCCGATGCGCTTCATCGAGGAGATGAAGACGCCCTCGGCCCAGCCGGACGCAGTTTTCCATGTCCTCTCGTTGAGCTTGTGTCCCTGGATGCTGGTAGGCCGCCTGGATTTGAGGTGCAGGTTGATCACATCCACTGTCATGTTGTTTGGCAGTTGCACTTTTGCGTGCAAAATAGGCCTCTCCCAGGAGATCTCGCGCGCCTCGCGCTCTTCCGGCAGTGCTGTGACCTTCTGGTAGCGTGGCGAAGGGGCGTATTCGTGCATGTATTGATGGTGCTCCACGATATCATAGCGGCTGAGGATGACCAGGTTGTGGTGCTCAAAGACATGTCCCGAATTCCCGTCTACAGTGCTCACTCTCTTGTAGCCTTCGTAGGGCGTGCCCTCCAGCAGTCGGTTCATGGCATCCAAGCGCAAATTTCCGCCGCGTTCGCGCTGTCCGCAGACCTCTTGCAAGCACAGTATGTCCGCATCCAGCCGGACCAGTTGGGGCCTCAGCACTGGGATTCGCTCCTCCAGCCTTGGAAGTCTATCACGCCGATCTTCTAGGTTCATCAGGTTGAACGTGGCAATTCGCAGCTTGGTAGGCATTGTGTCTCTCCATTAGAAAAGGTGGTTGTGCTATCGCAACCGATGGTAGGCTGCGCGCACAAACGTTGCATTCATCCCAGGGTCGTGCTGGACTTAAAGGAATAGTAAGTGTGGCCGGTTGAGGGGTATGTGTATGTCACAGTGCCCTGCCCCTGGGGGTAAAGATACGGATACGGATAGGGATATGGATATGGCTGAGGGTTGGGATTTGGATCTACCCAGTATCCACCGGATCCATAAACGTAGATGTAAGCATAGTTGCTCCAGCCGTTGCAATAGTATTGGAGGATGTGCCAGCCAGGAACATCTGCGAAGAACCATCTCTTGTACCAGCCTGAGTAGTATACATATCCGGCGTACTGAGTGTCTAGCATGCCATTGGGATACCATTCATAGAACCATATGTTTCCTGCCCTGGCAGTATTCATCCACAGAGGCAAATTGGCATAAAGATTGCAGCCTGCTACGGTTTGCGGGGCGTAGGATACGTAAAGGCTGTTTGGGGCAAAGCCTCCTGGAGGAACTATAACCTGCTTGTAGGTTGGGCTATTGGAGGTGGCAGTAAACCCCTGTGGAGCTGCCGAGTAAGCCTCATTCAATTCAGCCTTGATCAATCCCTGCGATCGCTCCTGAGTCGAGGGCGATTGTGCTGATGCTGTGACGGATGGCGTTTGCAGCCCTAGGGACTCTGGGCTGGTTGGAGTCGTCGGCGTTGGAGCACCACCAGCAGTGCTGGTTGAGTATTGATTTTGCTGTCCAACGGCGAGGCCGGACAGAAGCAAGATCAATGCGATTGCAAATACGGTCCATTTCATCTGAGGACACCTCTGGAATTTATTGACGCTTTAAATGTAAATACCTAACCGTGAAGACCACTTTCGCTCCGCACACATCAAACTTATATTGCTGCCAACCTTATAATTTGGCTCGTGATAAAAGGCAAGGAAGCCTACCTCAAAAAATTGACGGCCAGCATGTATATTCCCTCTGCAGAGGTGGGCAGAGAGCTGGAGGGAAGCACTCCGCCCTCAGTATTCATTGGCAGCTGGAACTATCCCCTGGTTTGGGCAGGACCCATGATTGCCCCTCAGCACGGGGACACGACAATCATGGACCGACCAGAGTCTTGGATACCTGAGAAGAAGACGCAGGATGAGATCATAAGATATCGGCTGAACCTGGTGCGAGGAAAGCAGCCGGTGAAGGTCACAAACCTTGAGACTCGCCTTGTTGAAAAGCTGCGGGAGATCTCTCTTGCAGCCACATCGATCGAGAGCGAGGCAGAGTTTTGCTGCGCTCCGAAGGGCATGTCTCTGAGCGACGAGCACACGCCCTTCGGGCCCAGCGCTCCCCTGGAAAGGTTCGATATCGCCAATTCAAAATGGGACCCCAATCTTGAGAAGGCCTATTACGATGATGATCTTCTGGCAGCAGATGCCATCGCCCATCTTCATAAAAATGGTTTGCCATTCTCCAGCATCCAGAGGGCTCTCTCAGTCGGAGCCCTGGGAACCAGGAAGAGAAGAAGGCTAGTTCCCACGCGATGGTCCATCACCGCATGCGACAGCATTATGGGAAAGAGGCTGCTTGATGAGGTCAGGAACTACGAGGTCATCGAATGCTTTCAGGTGCGTGAGTTTGCAAGCCTCAACAACTACTATGCAGTTCTGCTGCTGCCCACTGCCTGGCAGTACGAGTGGATGGAGGCCTTCTTGCACATCGTTGGAGATGAGGAGCTGATATTCTCGGACTGTGAAAATCATGGTGCGAAGAAGGGCTACTCTCGCGTAGGTGGATGCTACTACTCCTGCAAGATGGCGGTGCTGGAGGCTCTGGCCAGGGAAAAGGTGCAGGCTGGGGCGATCATCCTGAGGGAAGCATACAGGGGTTATGTGCCTCTTGGAGTATTCAATGTGAGGGAGAATGTGAGGTGCGCCATGAGCCAGTCAGGGCAGGAGTTCGATGATATGAAGACTGCCCTGCAGCATATTTCACGAAGACTCGAGCTTCCTATAAATAGGTTCATTTTGCATAGCGACCTGCTAAAAGAGCAGCTCAAGAGCAGGCAGACCACTCTGAGCTGCTTTTCATAGTGACGGTTGCATGGGGGTCTACAAGGATGGCATTTTCATATCAAGTGGACTTCAGCGCAGCCACAGGATATGCACGTCTTCAATGGGGATGAATGCATTTGAGCCTTTGTCTTTTCCAAAAAGCAAGAGTTTTATAGTACCTGTGCCTCTTTTCATATATGACACAACAGACCTCTGTGGGGAATCGTCTTCTACGACGTTCGTTCGCTCGTTGGTGAAAAGGTTCGCATTTTTGATACAACTCTTCGTGACGGGGAGCAGACTCCGGGCGTCTCACTCACCCCGGACGAGAAGCTCAAGATCGCCATTCAGCTCGACAAGCTCGGCGTAAATGTTATCGAGGCAGGATTTCCTGTATCCTCGAAGGGCGAGTTCGATAGCGTCCGACAGATCGCACGAGCGGGTCTTTCTGCCCAGGTCTGCGGCCTTTCCAGGATTGTGAAGAAAGATGCAACTGCCTGCATTGACGCCGATGTGGGCCTGGTGCATGTCTTCGTGCCAACCTCTGATATCCAGATAGCTCATACGATCAAGATGAGCCACGATGAGATCGTAGCCGGTGCAGTGGAGACAGTGGAGTTCGTGAAGGAGAACGGAAGGGCCTGCCTCTTCTCCGCGATGGACGCCACTCGCACAGAGCCAGAATTCTTGCACAGGATCTTCAAGGCTGTGGAGGAGGTGCACTGCGATATAATCAACATCCCTGACACCGTTGGAGTCGCTGCCCCGTCCTCATTTTATCGTTTTGTGAAAGACATTTGCGACCGCGTGAACATGGTAGTCGATGTCCACTGTCACAACGACTTTGGCCTGGCAGTGGCCAATAGCCTGGCAGCAGTGGAGGCAGGTGCGAGAGAGGTTCAGGTGTGCGTGAACGGGCTTGGCGAGCGTGCGGGCAATGCTAACCTCGCCGAGACTGTGATGAGCCTGCATTCCATCTATGGTGCGCAAACCAGCATCAAGACGAGATATCTTGTTGAGACAGCTCGGCTCGTCGAGAGGCTCACTGACGTCAAGATACCATTGACTGCTCCCATCGTCGGAGAGAACGCCTTCTCTCATGAAAGCGGCATTCATAGTCATGGCGTGATAGAAAACAGCAAGACCTTTGAGCCAGGCATCATGACCCCTGAGATGGTGGGACACAAGAGGCGCATAGTGCTTGGCAAGCATACCGGACGGCATGCAGTGGCGAAGGTTCTTGAGGACGCGGGCTACAGGCCCACGGAAGAGCAGCTTCAGGAGATCCTTGAGAGGATAAAGGATCTGGGAGATAAAGGAAAGCAGATTGGCAACATCGATCTCCAGACCATTGCCGATGTCGTTATAGGAGAGGTGGCAAAGGGCAGCCAGGCTGTGGTCCTCAAAGAGGTCTCAGTCATGACCGGAAATATCATAACACCCACAGCGACTGTAAAGGCCATTGTGCGGGGCAAAGAGAAAGTGCTTGCTAACACTGGCGTAGGACCTGTGGATGCAGCAGTCAATGCCGTTCAGGGCCTCCTGGACAGCGACACGTCCATACACCTCTGCGACTTCAGGATCGAAGCCATCTCAGGAGGAGCAGATGCCCTGGCGGAGGTGGTCATTGGGGTGGAAGACGACCGCGGTCGCAGAGTCAGCGCACGGTCAGCGCGCGAGGACATAGTCATGGCCTCAGTAGAAGCCCTGGTCAGCGCCATAAACAGATTGATGCTTCTGAATTCTGGATCTCGATAGATATCCTTGAAGCACAATTTTTTGCAGACTATCCACCAGACCGGGTGGGACATATGTCCTAGGTCTCTGGGATCTTGCAATGCAGGCTAGAACAGGAGATGATATGCAATCCAGCACAGCCTTGATCTTCTTCAACCTTCTGATCACAACCTCTTCAGCCTGCCCGCTATCGCCCATCCCATAAACTCCATCAAGGTCAAAGCAAATGGCCAAAGGCAGCCTGGTCTCTTCAATATCCTTTTTGAATGTATCTAATTGCAATTTTTGCGGAACAGGCGTTGTTTTTCCTCCCTGAAGCCTCAATCTAGTTAATGCTCCGTCCCAGATTATTCTATTGATCCTCTTTCCATTGATGATTCTGGACATCACTGTGGTCTTGGGCGCATCCTTGATCTCTTCGCCAAAGATCCTTCCATAAGCCTCGATCTTATTCTCTCTTGGATTAAAATGGTACAAAGCACCCACGATGCCATAATGAAACGCTGGACATGTAAAATTGCCTTCATTCAATTTCATTTTGGCATATTCATAAATATACGGCATCATCTTGGCCAAATAATCGAAGAGAGGCCTGCCCTCTTTTGCAGGCAACGTGGGACATTCTTGATTCATGTCATGGTGCTGGTCGATTCGGACTATGACCAGAGGTAGCTTCGATCTGATGTATTCTTCAAACCAATATGGGAGGACTTCGTTATGCGAATCAACTACCACTGTCTTCATGACAGGTCACACGGGCCTGTGAGATAATTTTAATGATTAACTGTTTATTTAGCTGAGATAATATTTAACATTATCTGCAAGTGAACCATCTTTGGGGCGTTGCAAAAATGATTTCAGCTCTATTGCGTCTTTTGAATGAGATAAGACGATATCGCAAAACAGAACCGACCCAAATCTATTTCTTACCCCAGAACTATAATATCGCAAATCGATAGGCGTTTCTGGAGGAACCACACAGTTGAATGAATCAGTACGGGGAGTAATCGATTCGCACTGCCATCTTGATTTCAAGCAGTTCAATAAAGACCGCGATGCAGTATTGCAGAGAGCAAGAGACTCGGGCGTAGTCCTGATGATAAACTCAGGAGTGGACTATTCCACCAATCGCAGGTCCCTGGAGCTGGCGAAGAAGTATGATTTCATCTTCGCCACACTTGGGCTGTCCCCCAACACATTGGATGGCCTCTCCGAGGACGATCTCAACAAACTGCTAGAGCAGATAAAAGATAATGCCAGCCAGGCCGTTGGCATTGGCGAGGCAGGACTGGATTACTATCACTGCAAAGATGCGCCAGGAAGGGAGCGTCAGGCCCAGGTCTTTGGCAAGGTGATTGAGCTGGCAAAATCCCAGAATCTGCCACTCGTGATTCACTCAAGGGATGCAGAGCAGCAGGCCCTTGATATGGTCAAGCATCTGGACAAGGTCGTATTTCACTGCTACAGTGGCTCTCTTGCTACCATGAAGGAGGCTGTAGATAGGGGATTTTATATCTCCATTGCCACGAATTTATGCCGCTCAGGACACCACCAGATCCTGGCAAAGAACGTCTCTTTGGACCAATTGCTTGTGGAGACAGACAGCCCTTTTCTGTCGCCCCGAAGGGGCCGAAACGAGCCCTGTTTTGTCCAAGATTCAGTCAGGCTCATTGCTAAGATCAGAAACATGGAGCCGCAGGAGATAGCCCGGATAACCTCAGAAAATACCAAAAGGATTTATAACATTCATTGAATCTCGTAAAGTCTAGAGATCACACCAAGTAATCCAAATGCCAAAAGGTGTAATATGGATCGGATGCCAATACAC
>JAUCQD010000107.1 GCA_030372945.1 Methanothrix sp.
GTCAGATGTGTATAAGAGACAGGTTATCTTATAATCTATGGATCAATTAGTTGTTCTCCAGGAGATTTATGCATCATTTTCCAGGGGTGGAGATGATCTCCAAAAGATTGATTCCAATGGAATCGAAGGGTGCTGCCCAGATCAGGTAGCCGGGTTGCTGGAAGGCGCAAAAAAGGGAAGGATCGAGGAGGATACATGCGAAAAACTTGCAGACAGCCTTCAGGATGTTTATGAGATCAAGAGGCTTGGCGATATCTGCCGCAAGGCTGGGCTCTATAGCCTTGCCTTAAAATCGTATAACAAGGCACTCTCCAAGAACCACGATCAAGGTCTGCAGCCAGTGCTTCAAAACAACCTGGGACAGACATATGCTCTCCAAGGGGATCTATCGAGAGCTGTGGTCTACTACCAAAAGGCGACCAGGGGATTTGCTGCCATAGGTGATGGCAGCGGCATGGCACATGTACTTGGAAACTTGGGCTCTGCATATCGCTGTCGTGGAGAGTGGGATAAAGCCATCGAACAATGCTACCGCAGCTTGAAGATCTTTGAAGAATTGGGAGATGACCAGGGCATTGCTCAGATGACTGGGAGCTTGGGAAGGATATATGCCGAGATGGGCGAGAGCGATCTGGCTGCCCGTTATCTCGAACGGAGTTTGACGGACTTTCAAAGGCTTGGCGACAAGAAGAGTGCTGCCTGGGTGCTCGATCGGCTTGGAAGAGTCGCTTGCGATGGAAAGCAGTGGGACAAGGCTCTTGGATACTACAACCAGAGCCTCTCCCTCCTCAGCGATCTGGGCCAGAGCCATAGCGCAGGGATTGTGCTCTCAAACCTTGGAAGGATGTACTTGGAGATGGGAGATGCCACAGCTGCATGCGAGTCTCTGGAGAGAGCTGTACGGATGATTCCAAAGGGTATGCAGCCAGGCTACCAGAATGCTCTTTCAGGCCTGGCAGCAACCTACAGTTCGCTTGGCAAAATCAACCTGCAAAAGGCAGAAGATGAGGACGATGATGCCAGAAAGGACGGACAGGACAGCTCCGCCAGGAAGCAGGCCTCCGGGTACTTTGCCAGTTCTTCAGATAGATTCCAGGAACTGGCATCTTTGCTGAAGAGGGAGAATTGTGAGCTCGAGGTCGCAGCAGCAATTGCAAGAAGCTGCTCATATCTTTCAAGGATTTCAGCTCGAGTCCCAGACGAAGAGGCAGTGGCCCTTGCAGAGAGGGCAATTGCCGCCCTTGATAGCGCTGCTGCGAACTCGGATGGTCAGAAGAAAAAAAGAATTGAGAGCCTGAAGCGGTCCATAGCTGGGATGAAAGAGGCTCTATCCATTGGGTTTCTCGGAGGCGAACCCTGGAGGTTGATGAGGGCAGTCAACAATTCCTGCGAGTATCTAGTGGGCGGAGCCTGCATCCCAGGTGAGGCCAATGGCTGCATTTGCGATGCCCTGCGCAATTTGAGCGCGAGCATGGAGGCTGAGAAGAACAAAAAGAATCCAGCAGAGAGGTTAAAGGCTGCCGCAGGATACCTGCAAAGAGCACAGAAGCATCTTTCGGCCAGTAATAGCGAGCTTGATGTGAAGAGCGCAGCAAAGATCGGCGAGGCTGCAAAGATCCTCGATGGGCTGGCTGGCTCAGAAGATGGCCAGAGCCTGGCGGAATTGACCATTACGGACAGGTTGCACTTCAGGCCAGAGAGGGATGTCCTGCTATTGTTGAGCGGCGTTCTGACAAATTACATTTTATCGTATATCGATGATGCAAATACAATCTACACCTGGGATGAGTCCCTAAAATTGGTTCAAAGGCCGATCTCAATGAAAACGCCTCCCAATCCGCCTTCTTGGGATCCGGCGCAGCAGATCGTTCTTGTCGATGCCAGGGAGATTGCTGAGGATGTAGCAGACCATGAAGAATGCTGGCTGGTCCCCGTGAAGTCCAGCGTAGCTTGCCCTTCCAGCGGGCAGGTGCAGCTCTTCCACGAGGGATCTGATGTGGCAGAGGCCGTCAAACCTGAAGAGCACAAACTGGAGACCGACGATCTTACCAATGATGCAAACGAAGAGCCCCAAAGCAGCGTTGAGGCGAATGAGACTGCTTGCAAAGCTGCAAAGTCCGGAGCAGGAGATGATCGATCAAACGCGGTAATGCTCGTCAAGGCTCTCGCAATGGCGGTGTTTTTGCTTCTGACAATAGATGCAATACTATATTTGATATAGTTTAAGATAATTGCTGCAAACGCAGGATGAAGAAGAAGCAGCTAGAGATATTACTGGAGCGGCTGGATGGATTCTCCAATCCCTCGCCATTGCATGAGCAGTATGCAACGCCTGCGTCCGTCGCCGCCGAGATGCTCTTCCTAGCTTACATGCATGGCGATTTGGGCGTGGTTTGCGACCTGGGATGTGGGACAGGCATCCTTGCCATTGGAGCGGCTCTGCTCGGCGCGCGGGCAATCGGCGTGGAGATCGACCGTCAGGCGCTGGCAGAGGCTCGAAGGAATGCAAAAAAGCTTGGCGTCGATGTGGACTTTGTTTTGGGAAGCGTGAGCTCCATCTCTCTGAAGGGAATTGACACAGTGGTCATGAATCCTCCGTTCGGTGCCCAGAGGGCGAGCCTCGGAGATCGCGCTTTCCTTCGCAAGGCAATGGAGGTCGCAGAAGCGATCTACTCTATTCATAACAAGGGAAGCGAAGGTTTCATTAAAAGGTTTGTAGAACCCTGTATGGTACAGGAGATATATCGCATTCCATTCCAACTGAAGAGATGCTTCGAGTTTCACAGCAAGGATGTCAAGACCATTGAGGTTGAGCTTTATAGAATAACCTGCTAGATTTGTACTATTTGAGGAGTAAATGACACAAGACTGCTTTGTACTCCCTGGAGATGTAGTTGGATCCTCCGAGGAGTTCATCCCCGGAGATTACACCTATGCCAAGGGAGGATTGATTTTTGCATCTACTACAGGCCTGACCAAGGTTGATTCCAAGACCAGGGCCGCTTATGTTATACCCAAGACGAATGCCCCGCCCAAGCTCTCTCATGGAGATATCGTAGTCGGGGAGGTCATAGACCTACAGCCTGGTAATAGTCTCTCTGGCGTTCAAGAAAGGCTATGAGAGTCGTCCGCTTTCGGACGAGGAGGCCACCATCCACATCTCCAATGTGAGGAACTCCTATGTCAAAGACCTACGCCATCTTTTCTCTCTTCGCGATATCATTAAGGCCAAGATCATCGACGAAAGGCAGATGAGGCTATCTACAAGCGACGAGGATCTGGGAGTGATCAAAGCCTACTGCAACCGGTGCCTGACAGGCCTTGTACGAAAAGATGGGAAGCTGGCCTGTCCCAATTGTGGCAACAACGAGACGCGCAAGATGAGCTCTGCTTACGGACTGGGTGTGGTTTAGTGATTTTGAAGATCATCAATAAGACTGAGGACGAAGCTGTCATAGAGTTTGTGGGAGAAGGTCATACTATCCTCAACCTGCTGCGCACTGAGCTGCTGGCAGACCCCCGGGTGAAGATGGCGACCTATGATACTAAATTCCCAATCATGGACAATCCCGTCTTCCGCCTCAAGACGCTGGGTGCAGACCCAATAGCCGTTTTGAGAGAGGCCACAGCTCGCATAATAGATCAGTGCGATGAGTTCAGCAGGCTGTATGCAGAGGCTGTGAGATAGTTCGGCAAAAGCTCTCATCCCCACATGGTCGGGCCGAAATCTGGATTTATGCGTCGAGCAAATCATCTCATCTCTGAGAAGAGTCCCTATTTGCTACAGCACGCCTACAATCCGGTGCAATGGTATCCATGGGGGGACGAGGCCTTTGAGAGGGCAAAAAGAGAGGATAAGCCCATCTTCCTCTCTGTGGGATACTCCACCTGCCACTGGTGCCATGTCATGGCCCACGAGTCCTTCGAGGATCCTGAGGTGGCAGCTCTGATGAACAAGACCTTTATTTGCATTAAGGTGGACAGGGAGGAGAGGCCGGACATCGACAATACTTATATGGCCATTGCCCAAGCAATGACAGGACGGGGTGGATGGCCTCTTACTATCATCATGACCCCGGACAAGAAGCCAATCTTCGCTGCTACATACATCCCAAAGAGAGGGCGCTTTGGGCAGATGGGAATGATGGAACTCGTCCCCAGGATCCATACGCTCTGGGAGAGCAATAGAGAGGAGCTGCTGGCCTCAGCCGACAAAGTCCTGGAGGCTTTCAGTCAAACCCAAGCACCTGCGATGACGTCTGAGAAACTAGAGTTAGATGCCATCCTTGCCAGGGGCTATGATGGTCTGTCAGCGAACTATGACGCCCTGAACGGAGGGTTTGGCACAGCCCCAAAGTTTCCTTCGCCGTCCAACCTTCTATTCCTTTTACGCTACTGGAAGCGAAGAGGCGATGATGTCGTTTTAGATATGGTAAAAACTACTTTGCTTTCCATGCGCATGGGCGGAATCTACGATCATGTTGGAGGGGGATTTCACAGGTACTCCACAGATGAGAGATGGCTCGTCCCCCATTTCGAGAAGATGCTCTACGACCAGGCAATGCTTGCCATCGCTTACGTTGAGGCCTTTCAGGCAACTGGCGAGGAAGAGTTTGCCAGGACTGCTCGAGAGATCCTTGACTATGTGCTGCGGGACATGACATCCGAGACTGGCGGCTTCTTCTCTGCCGAGGATGCTGACAGCGAAGGAGAAGAAGGCAAGTACTATCTCTGGACTGCGGATGAATTGAAGAGCGCCCTGGAAAAAGAAGAGATGCGACTGATGATCAGGCTCTTCGATGTGCATGAGAGCGGCAACTTCGAGAGAGGACGAAATATCCTGCGCCTTCGGTCTGCTCCCCAGGAGGCGGCATCTGTGCTGAAGATGGACGAGAAGGAGCTGCGAAATCGGCTAGAGAAGATCAGGCTCAAGCTCTTTGCCGTCCGCGAGAAGAGAATTCGCCCAATGAGGGATGACAAGATACTGACCGATTGGAATGGCCTGATGATAGCTGCCTTTGCGAGGGCAGCGCAGGTCTTGCATGAGCCAAAGTATGCCTCTGCTGCCATGAGATCGGCAGATTTTCTTCTGAAGGAGATGCGAACAGCCGAATGGCGGCTGCTGCATCGCTACCGCGGTGAGGCTGGCATTCAGGCTAACTTGGATGATTATGCATTCCTGATCTGGGGATTGATAGATCTTTATGAGACCGTCTTCGATATGAAGTACCTGCAGGCAGCCTTAGAGCTGAACCAGGTTATGTTGCAGCATTTCTTGGACGATCAGCAAGGTGGTCTCTTCTTCACCCCGGATGAAGGAGATGCTATTTTGCTGCGCAAAAAGGAGTTTTACGATGGTGCTGTGCCATCGGGAAATTCAGTTGCCATGCTCAATTTGCTCAGGCTGGCGCACTTCACAGGCGATCTTGCGCTGCAAGAGGCTTCAGAGAAGATCGCTCGCGCAGCAGTCAGCGCGGCAGGCAACAGGCCCACTGGCTACGCCATGCTTCTTTGTGCTCTGGACTTTGCCCTGGGACCTTCTATTGAGATCGTCCTGGCTGGAGACAGGGATGACGAAGAGATACAGAAAATGCTGCAGGCCATAAGAGTTCGTTTCCTTCCCAACAAGGTAGTGCTGATGAGATCTGATGAGCAGATAGGAAAAGTAGCAAAGTTCGCAAAAATTTTGTCTCAGTTGGATGGAAGGGCGACTGCCTATGTGTGCTCTGGACAGCGCTGCCATCTCCCTACCACAGATCTGAAAAAGATGCTGGATCTACTTGCGAAATCAGGCGAGTAACTGAGATTCTGGAAAGGCCTATATCCTCAGAAATGACTTATGAGATTGGAGAAGGCTGGGAGGCTGAGGGCGAGATGAAAGACAGAAAGCTCCTCGACGATTTTAGGAAGATGTATCCTGAGAAGTTTGCGCTGCAGGATGAGATCTTCTCCCACATTCACGCGGGAGATCGGATCTTTATTGGAACTGGCTGTGGCGAGCCTCAGTATCTTGTCTGGGCGCTGGTCGAATACGTCAAGAACCATCCAAAGGCTTTCTTCGACGCCGAGCTCATTCACGTCTGGACCCTGGGCGTTGCGCCTTACACCGACGAAAAGTTCCAGGAGAACTTCAGGCTCGATTCATTCTTCGTAGGAGACAGCACCAGAAATTCCGTTAACAGGGGCGCTGCGGACTACACGCCCATCTTTCTCTCGTCTGTCCCTGATCTTTTCCGAAGAGAGCTTGTGCCTGTGGACGTAGCACTGGTCCAGACCTCCCTGCCAGACAAGCACGGCTACGTCAGCCTTGGAATAAGTGTAGACGTCGTTAAATCCGCTGTGAAGGCCGCCGGGCTCGTAGTGGCTCAGATAAATGCGAATATGCCGCGCACTCACGGCGATGGCTTCGTAAATATAGCGGACATCGACTTCGTCCTCCCGCACGACGAGCCGCTGCTCGAATACTCCGTCAAGGCACCCAGTGACATCGTGCAGAGGATTGGAAGATATGTGGCCCGCATCATAGAGGATGGCTCTACAATCCAGGTGGGTTACGGGCTGATTCCCGATGCAGTGGTCGCAAATCTCAAGGAGAAGAAAGATCTGGGAGTGCACACCGAGCTTTTGAGCGATGGCATCGTCGAGCTCATGAAGGAGGGCGTGGTCAATAACAGCAAGAAGAGCCACAATCCTGGCAAGACCATCGCCTCCTTTTGCATGGGTAGCCGGGAAACGTACGATTTCCTGGACGAGAATCCAGCCATAGAGTTCAAGAGGATAGATTACACCAACAATCCCTTGATCATTGCCAGAAATTACCTAATGACCGCCATCAACAGCGCCATGGAGATAGATCTCACAGGCCAGGCCACAGCAGAATCGATCGGAGGAACATTCTACAGCGGAATTGGAGGCCAGGCTGATTTCATGCGAGGCGCAGTCCTTGCCCCGGGGGGAAAGACCATTCTTGCTCTGCCCTCTACAGCCCTGAACGATAGCGTCTCACGCATTGTGCCTGTGCTGCAGCAGGGGGCGGGAGTCACTCTTACGCGGGGGGATGTCCAATACGTTGTGACTGAGTACGGCATCGCCTTCCTGCACGGAAAAAATATTCGAGAGAGGGCTATGGATCTCATCGCCATCGCTCACCCCAAGTTCCGGCCCTGGCTGATCGAGACTGCCCGCAAGATGACTCTGATCTACAAGGATCAGGTCTTCATTCCAGGCGAGAAGGGCATGTATCCAGAGGAGCTGGAGATCTACAGGACCACCAGACGAGGATTGAATATCCTTCTGCGCCCCGTGAAGATCGCAGACGAGCCCATGCTCAAGGACTTCTTCTATGCGCTCTCCGAAGACAGCATGTATTTGAGATTCTTCTCTGCCAGAAAAGACATGCCTCATCGGAGGCTGCAGGATTTTGTGGTCGTGGACTACAGCAAGAAGATGGAGATACTGGCGGTAATTGAGGAGAAGGAGAAGGAGATCATAGTTGGCCTGGGGCAATATGAACTGAATCCTGCCTTGCATATGGCAGAAGTAGCTCTTGTGGTAGGGACAACTATCAGGGTAAGGGCGTGGGCACAGAGCTGCTTTCATATCTTGCCTATCTGGCCCGCAGGCAGGGCCTGCTCGGATTTGTAGCCGATGTGCTTGTGGAGAACAAACCCATGATGCGCCTCTTCGAGAAACTTGGATTTTATACTGAGAAGAGGCGCGAAGAAGGGGTCTGGGAGATGCGCATGTGGTTTAGAAGCGGGCAAGAGCAGGAAGCAGCATGATGCGGGGGGTCCGCTCATGAGATCAATGAGAATTTGATATAAGGGAATATCTTGGGATCTCGTTTGGATCTTATGGCAGAGGTCAGTCGCATTGCGCACTCATCTCCTCTCGAGAATAATGGTTGTCTCACGTCGAAGATGTGACTGGCTGCCTCGGAAATTCTCGAACGCCATAGCTCCTGGGTCTGCGGCTCCACCAAAAGGCCTGATCCAACAACGCCCCTGCAGTGTGGAGAGTTGCATTTGCACATCATAGTCCATTGAAACGAGCTATAAAATAAGGCGTAATCGATTGTGACCTCCTCTCCAGCCTGGATGTCTTTGGCTGCGATGTCGCAGTAGATGCCGTCGACAAATAAAGAGAGGATATTGGCATCGCAGCTGTGGTTTGCGTCTCCGTCGGTCACTACCCAATTGCCATCCTCATCCTCGACTCCAAATTTATATATTCTTTCTTTTTCTTCATCTGACAGGGAGAGGAACTCTGTCTTTAAAAGATGATTATCTTCACTA
>JAUCQD010000108.1 GCA_030372945.1 Methanothrix sp.
GTATATATTATGGCAACTAAATTCATTGAAATATCCGCATGGATATTTAAAAGGACTTTCCATGCCTATTGGCTCGAATTTGTGAACATACTGGAAAAAACAATCCTCTTCCTCTCAGTCAGTTCGCTTTCAGTAGGAATATCGGGGTTTTTTGCCACATTCATAGCATATTCGCTTCTTGGAGTTCCTGTACGAATTGACATCTGCATTGCGGTCTTTCTGATGGCGTTCAGCCTATACAGCATCAACAAGATAACCGACATAAAAGAAGACGCTATCAATATCCCAGAGCGGCTCAGCTTCATCAAAGGTCGTGGAGAGCTCATCCTCGCGTATTCCATTTCAGCATACATATTGTGCATAACAATGACATTCCTAGACAGTCCTTCATCTGCACTGCTATGTTTTATCCCCTTAGTTGCAAATGCTCTCTATGGTTCAAGGCTTCTCCCTGGATTGCCAAGGCTGAAGGATATTCCTGTTATGAAGAACGTTGTAGTCGCTGTATCCTGGGCCATCACTCTGACGTTCCTGCCAGCAGCGCATATCATGTATGAGAGATCGACCATCGCTCTTGTCTTTTTCTTCATGTTGATAAAGGCATTTGTTAACACTGTTCTCTACGACTTAAGAGATGTAAAAGGAGACAAGGAGAATAAAATAAAAACATTGCCTGTAATATTGGGCACTGAAAGGACAGTTTTAATGTTGCTGGCATTCAATAGCGCATTGTTCCCGCTTTTGATCATCTTTACCGGAAGTGCATGGACATTAACTGCAATGCTGATCCTAAATGGGTTCGCTTGCATACTTTATTTTGGGGAAAATATG
The DNA here is from genome assembly GCA_030372945.1 of Methanothrix sp. Classification (GTDB taxonomy): domain Archaea; phylum Halobacteriota; class Methanosarcinia; order Methanotrichales; family Methanotrichaceae; genus Methanothrix. The sequence continues at coordinate 832 of JAUCQD010000108.1, forward strand.
AATAAGTTGGCGATGGATGTGTTTGTAGATGGCGAGTGGACCCTGATAAGCATCATCTTCATTTTGTTTTGCAAAGCAGGGCTAATGGTTTGATTGCAGAGGGCTTAAGCCTCTGCAGCCTCATAATCGGTATCGATGGTATCCTGTAGTCCGTCTTCGGTGTGTACAGTCACCATGCGCTCTGATACATCCTGGTCGGAGAGGATCTCAAGAAAGCGCTTTGTGTAGCCGTCTCGCTCAGATGCCTTCTGGCTATCGAAGATATTCCTATACTCAGAAATAGTAGATGGGGCCACACACAAGGCCTCTGCCATCTCTTTAACAGATTTCCCGGAGTTTTTCAGGTGGATGAACTCATCCTTATCGAAGGGTGGCTTCAGATCCGACTCTCTGAATAGATGAAGCTTAATGCGTGCTCGGCTGACGGTTTTATTTAGGGCTCTGTCGCCCAACTGCTCAGCGATCTCAGTATCGCTTAAGCCTTTATAAAAGAGCCTCACTACAGAAGAAAGCTGCTCGGGGAGGAGCTTGGTCTGAATGTTATATTGTTTTATCATCTCTTTGACTACCCCCAACAGCGCGCGCTCAATCTCGCTGCTTCCTCGGAGACTGCCATGACGAGTGGCTTGCTTTTCCACGACCTTGGTGCTAGCGCCAATCTTTAGAACGAGGTCTCGCAACTGATCAGTCCTACCACTCAAATACTCACCCAGATACAAAACTCCCATGTTTATAGTATAAAGAGATTTCCATTGTCCTGCTGTGTTGCACAATTTTGCTGTCATAAGATCAATAGATTACGATTTCGCCAATTGCATCTGCTGATATTATGCCTCGCAGCTTTTCGATTCTTGCGAATTATGCAACATAGAATCGTCTTACAAACCTTTTTATATGCGAGGTTCGTCTAAGAAGGCGGAATGTCCGAGACCAGCATATATGTTGTGAAGACCACTGCCAACCAGGAGCGATCGGTGGCCAACATGATCGCCCAAATTGCACGCAAGGAAAAGTATGATATAAGGGCACTGCTGGTACCAGATGTGCTGAAAGGCTATGTACTCGTGGAGTCTCCGGCTCCTGAGATCGTAGACCAGGCGATTCAAGGGATACCCCACGCACGATCTGTGATAAAAGGGGCCTCGAACATCGAAGAGGTTGAACACTTTCTCACACCAAAGCCCGCAGTAATCGGGATTAATGAAGGCGCCATTGTTGAGCTCATATCTGGACCGTTCAAGGGAGAGAAAGCCAGGGTCAAACGCGTGGACGTCGCAAAGGAAGAGATAACTGTAGAGCTCTTTGAAGCGATGGTACCCATTCCCATCACCGTGCGGGGAGATCACGTGCGCGTGCTCAGTAAAGATGAAACTTAGAGGTGATTTGATTTGGCTAATGTTGTTGAAGCATTGGTTCCTGGCGGAAAGGCCAGTGCGGGGCCGCCTTTGGGCCCGGCCCTTGGACCTCTGGGGGTAAATGTTGCCCAGGTAGTTGCCAAGATCAATGAGCAGACGAAAGATTTGAATGGAATGCAGGTTCCAGTCAAGATCCTGGTGAAGTCCAGAACGGAGTTCGAGATCGAGGTTGGAACGCCACCCACATCGGCCTTGATAATAAAGGAGATGGGCTTGGAGAAGGGCACTGGCGACAAGTCCTCAGTCGGGAACCTGACCATGGAGCAAGTCCTGAAGATTGCAAACATCAAGAGGAGAGGGCTTCTCTCCAAGAGCCTAAAGAACGCAGCCCGTGAGGTCATTGGTACTGCGGGGTCCGTGGGTGCGACCATCGATGGCATGCCCAGCAAAGAGGCCCAAGTGGCAGTGGCCAGCGGCAAGTACGATGAGATGCTAGAAGAGAAAGCTTAAATACAACATTACACTCTAAAACTTGATTCTCTTTTTTGAGAACCGTAGGAGACCTAAGGGACGTCGATAGACTACGGAGGATTGAAATGGAATTAGAAGAAGCCATCAAGCAGGCTATAACTGAGGCACCTGCCAGGAAGTTCAGCGAGAGCGTGGACCTGGCCATCAACCTCCACAACATCGACCTTACAATACCCGGCAACAGGGTCGATGTAGAGGTTATCCTTCCACACGGCCTTGGCAAACCGACCAAGGTTGCTGTATTCGCTGCTGGAGAGACTGCCTTGCGAGCCAAGAGCGCTGGCGCAGATCGAGTTCTATCCGGTGATGAGATCAAGGAGCTTGGCGCAGACAAGAGAGCAGCGCGCAAATTGGCCGATGAGTACAAGTTCTTCATAGCAGAGACTCAGTTCATGCCAATCATTGGTAAGAGCCTGGGTTCTATCTTGGGCAAGAGGGGCAAGATGCCCACACCATTGCCGCCAACGCAAGATGTTACCCTCAAGTGCAGAGGCTCAAGAATATGATCAGGATCAGGTCCAGGGATAGGCCGACCTTTCACCTGACAGTAGGGAATCGGAATATGAATACAAAAGAGCTGGCCGAGAACATCGATGCGGTCCTCACCAAGCTTGAACAGACCTTAAAGGATGGTCGGCATAACCTGAAGTCCGTTTATGTCAAGACCACCATGGGCCCTTCAATAAGGGTGATCTAAATGGCGGGAGTGGTTCGTCGAACTGCCCACTTGCCCGAATGGAAGGTCAAGGATGTGCAAGAGCTTATCGAGAAGATCAGCAAAAGCAGAGTGATCGGAGTAGTAGGCCTGCGAGAGATTCCGGCCAGCAATCTTCAACAGATGCGCGGCGATCTCAGGGGCAATGTAGAGATAAGAATGGTGCGAAATACCATAGCGCGCCGTGCCCTTGAGGCGTCCGACCCAAAGATAAGGCCGCTGGCAGACTACATCGAGGATCAGACGGCGCTTATCTTTTGCGATGAGAATCCTTTCAGGCTCAGCAGCCTGCTGGAAAAGGGCAAGAAGCCGATGCCAATTAAGCCCGGCGCAAAGGCGCCCAAGGACATCGTGGTCGAGGCCGGAGAGACGTCCTTCTCGCCCGGGCCAATGGTCGGCAAGCTCCAGGCCGCTGGGATTCCTGCCGCAATAAAAGGTGGAAAGGTGGTCATAAACCAAACGATCACCCTGGCCAAAGAGGGAGACGTCGTCTCTGCCAAGACCGCAGAAATTTTGAAGACAATGGAGATCTTTCCCAAGCTGGTTGGCCTTGACCTAAGGGCAGTCTATGAGGGTGGCCTGATCTTCAAGTCCAAGGACCTGTGCATCGATGTTGGGGCTCAGATCTCCGAACTCAGCCTTGCTTCAGCCAAGGCGTTCAGCTTTGCAGTGGAGATTGGCTATGCTACGCCCGAGACCGTCGGACCCATGCTGCAGAAGGCCCAGACCAAGGCGATCGGCCTGGTCATGGAGGCGGGAATACCCGTGCCCAGTCAGATGGAGCTGATTTTAGCCAAGGCGGCTTCAAATGCCAAAGCCATTGCCAGCTTGACCAGTGGAGAGACGGCACCATCAGCAGCAACTGGCGCTGCAGCGCCAGTCGCAAAGGAAGAGGAGAAAAAGGAAGAAGAAGACACCGCAGCAGGGCTCGGTGCTCTATTCGGTTAATTTGGATTTAGGTAAATATCGAGGTCGATTCAAATGGAATACGTATACGCTGCATTACTGCTTCACAGCGCAGGAAAAGATGTCAAAGAGGATGGAATTAAGAAGGTAGTCGAGGCTGCAGGCGTTGCAGCCGATGACGTGAGAATCAAGGCCCTAGTTGCTGCGCTGGAAGGCGTGGACATTGCCAAGGTTCTATCCCAAGCTGCAGCCATGCCTGTAGCAGCCGCAGCACCAGTTGCTGCTGCAGCGGCTGCTGCGCCTGCCGCAAAGGAAGAGAAGAAGGAAGAAAAGAAGGAAGAGGCAGAGGAGAGCGGAGTCGAGGGCCTGGGAGCACTGTTCGGCTGAATCACTCAGCTCTTTTTCCCTTTTTTTACAGTTTATCCAGCTTCTCAATGCCGACCTTTTTGACATTTGGCTTCCAGATATTTGACGGCATCCATCCTGGGGCATTTGAGGGCTTGGGAACCTGCTTGCGCTCGCCCTGGAAGATATGCACCTTCCTGGTGCCTCGCTCACGGAGCCTGATATCTGTGAAACCGCGATTTGCAGCCTTTAGGGCCGCTTGCCTGGGCTGCTTTCCGCAGAAAACTCCGATCTCATTTCCATTCTCATCACGTAATGCGAAATTTCTTTTTTCAGCCATATTTCTTACCCCATTTAAACATGCATGCTGCGGACAATATGCATCGATGCATATCTATATATCACGTACACTTATATTAATCTTTTGTTTGATTTAAGAATATGTAACAGTTAATGGTTCCAGAAGGAATGGATTTTTATTCATTCGGGGGCTCTTAACAAGTTATGGCCTGGGTTGTATGGTTCACGGGGCTTCCTGGATGCGGCAAGACAACAATTGCGCAGCGAGTGAAGGCCATATTGTCTGAAAAAGGGACGAGTGCAAAAATCCTCCAGCTTGACGAGATACGAAGGGCGATAACGCCCCATCCCAGATACACAGATGAGGAGAGGGATATCGTTTACGCGAGCCTGGCTTACATGGCCAAGCTGCTTGCGGAAGAGGGCGTAAATGTGATAGTCGATGCCACTGCTAACAGACGTCGCTATCGTGACTTCGCCCGGGGCCTGATCAGGAATTTCGGGGAAGTATTTATACGGGCGCCATTGGAGGTCTGCATGGAGCGCGAAGCTAGGCGAAATGCAGAATTTTCGCCCAAGAACATCTACGAGAAGGCAGCAGTGGAGAGGGCAGCAGTTCCAGGAGTCAACGTAGCCTACGAGGAGCCTCAATCTCCTGAAATCCAGGTCGATTCAATGCTGCAAAGTCCTGAAGAGAGCGCCCAGTTTATAGCAGCAAGGATCTTGGATCTATTCGTCTCGAAGAATTGATACTAACATTCGCTCTGCAGCACTCGCATTGCAGCGGTTGACAATAGTATAAATCCCAGAAAGCTTAAAATATGGTCACAAAGACTCCAACTCAGGAAGTGAGATGCTTGAAGTCCAATGCTGGCTTTGTAGGTTTTGATGGAACAGAGAATAAAAGAACAATTCTCGCGCTGCAGCAGGTCAAGAAGGCAGCGGGGATAGGTGGCGATCTGAATGTGCTGCTCAGGCGTCCTCACGGCCGGGCCAGATCAATCGTGGCCAAGTTCAACCGCATGTTCGGCGTAAAGGCCTTCGTCAGCGACGAGGCAGATAAAGAGAAATGGGAGAAGGCAGGGGTCAAGATCGAGGGCGGCTACGACGACTTCTTCAAGGCATCTGATTTCCTGATGGTAGGGACTCCAGGGGACGAGGAGCTGCCCTATGTCGAGGCAGGACTGGCTCACGGATGCTTTGTCTCCCTCATGGGAGGTGCAGACCGTCCGGAGCTGCTCAAGGGACTGGAGGAGAGCGGGAAGGTCAAGATAGGAGATGAACTGAGGGCCGACTTCGCGCGCGAGTTCTTCTTCGGCCTGGAAAATTACGAGATGTTCCTCAAGGCCAAGCCAAGGCTGGTGCAGTGCACGAGCTGCAATACCACTGGCCTGTCCCGTCTGGCTCTTGCCGCAAGGCCACTTGGTTTGGCTGCAATCCTTGGCAACATCGACCGCAGACACGGCGATCCTCATACAGTCGTCAGGGCTTCACCCAGTGCTATTCAGTTCGGAAAAGGTGCGGGCCACCAGGGCAAAGATGCAGGAACAGTGTTCGAGGAAGTGAACTTCGTAATTCGTGCCAGCAAAGTTCCCACAACAGTGCCACATACGAACTTCCTGAACCTGATCTTCAAGGGAGATGTCTCTGCAGCGGAGCTGGTCGAGCAGTTCGCCAAGACCCGAGAGGTCGTAGTCATGCCTTATCAGGATGAAGGCAAGAAGCACGAATGGACGAGCGAGATTTTAGAAGCCTTCCTCTCAGGTGTCGAGCGGCCCATCAGCCCTGAGATCTTCGAGCTGATAGTCTCAGATGCCATCATACCATTCAAGCTTGGAGAGTACACAATTTTGCAGACGGTTTCTATGGTTGAGCAGATGTCAATAGCTGTGCCAAATCACGTCGAGTCCTATTTGCTCTCCTGCGGCTACCCGGCTGCGGATATTCACGCCTTCGTGGATAAGACACTGGGAATCATGCACGGCATCTGGCCGGACAGATTGAGCTGCTAGGGCATAAATTCGATCCTAATGCCCGTGGAAATCCCAGGCCAGCTCAAGGGCGAAAAGGTCAGGCTGGGCCCCGAGGCCCTGCCCGATCTTCACGAACAGGGCTACTTCGGCAAGCACAAAGGCCAATGCCTGGAACTCTCGCTGGTGGAAGCTGCCTATCTTCTCGATCGATCCAGGATCACTGTTTCATCTGAGGGAGAGGACCTGGATTTCAAGGCCTTCTTTCAGCTGGCTTCATCTCTTGAGAAGGGCTTCGAGTTCAGGTATGTCGTTTACAAAGATCTACGCGAGCGGGGCTACTATGTTCAGCCTGGAAGGCCGGATTTTCGCGTCTATCCTCGTGGAGGGCATCCTGGTAAATCGCCTGCAGAGTTTTACGTCCTGGTCATATCCGAACGCATGCCTCTTCCGCTAAAAGAGCTAATCGAACCTGTAAGAGTTGCGGGCCAGATGAGAAAGAAGCTAATGGTGGCAATAGTTGATGAAGAGAGCGATATCACTTTTTATGAGGCCAAAGAGAAGATTGTGTCAGGAAGCATGGGGGATGACGAGTCAGGAGGCATGGCCACGCTTCTGGAGGATCGCGTGGTGCTCTGGGATGCCGATGCATCGCGGAGGCTTCACGAGCACGGGTTTTATGGCAAACCAGTGGGCGAGAGGCTGCAGCTCTCGCTGGTCGAATCGGCATACCTGTTGGAGCGGGGTCTAATTCAACTGGTCGACCGTTCCGGCACTTCAATCGATCTGCAGGGTTTTATGGCCAGGGCGCGCCAGATCGAGGATGAATTCGACTTGAAGTACAGCGTCTACAAGGATCTGCGCGACAGAAAGCTGGTGGTTAAGACTGGCTTCAAGTTCGGCACGCATTTCAGGGTTTACAAGCATGTGGCGGGCCTGCAGAAGGTTCCTCACTCGGAGTATCTGGTGCATACTGTTCCCGAGGATCACATCTTTTTCCCGCCCGTGCTCTCGAGAGCTGTGCGCCTTGCTCATTCGGTGAGAAAGCAGATGTTGTTTGCCTATCCAGATGGAGTTGTGCGTTACCTGGAGATAAGAAGGCTTAAGCCGTAACGCGCAAGCTTTAACCGCCTGTCTCCAGGTTTTCGTCCTGCATCTTTGCCTTATCCATCATCTCTTGCTGGGCTTTGAACCTCTCCTGAATCTGCTCAAGGGTCATGCCCTCAAGCTCTTTGCGCTCAGGCACCTTTTCAATGGGCTCCAGAGTATCCAGCCGGTAATAAAGCCCTGTGCTGTCCAGAAGAGCCCACCTCTCTCCGTCGTCCTCTTCTTTGAGCACCTTCACAGTGCCGATGGTGCCCGTTCCCTTGTACCTTACAAGGCTGTCCTCTCTTATCTCTGCCATCGCGAGCCTCACCTAAAGTCAAAACTTCTCAATAGTCATCTCGCCCTTCTCAATGTCAAAGCCTTTTACGTTTGCGCCCCCCGGCTCGGCCAGCACTTCCATGTCCTGAAATTCTTCTGGCCCGCAGAGCACGTCCTGCTCGGGATGAGTTCCAGGCGAGATCTTGCAGCTCAGACGCGTGCGGGCGCCGATGGAGACCACCGTCTTGAGCCGGGACGACGCTGGATGGCCTTTGGGCAATACTATGAGCGGCGCTCCCAGCTCTCGGATCTGATAAAGAGTGCATCTGAGGCCGCGCCGGACCTTGTCTCCCGTACCAAACGATGAGGCGACCATCAGGTCATCAGGCTCTGTGAAGAGCACAAGCTCCTCTCTTTCTGTCTCCAAATAGAAGAATTTTCCTGCAGTCTTTGCCAGGGCTAAAGTACCACTATGGCCACAGAGAACTGCAACCTCGTCCTCTTTTAACGAAATATGCATTGGCTTATGCCGGCTTGACGTTCCTCGAGCTGCAGGATGGACACCTGGGCTTGCTGCCCATGCCCTTGAATTTATTCTTGCAGTCCAGGCATTCATAGTCCTTTGCAGCTAAGGCCTCAATATTTCCAATGTCCGGACCGCCACCAACCGTACACATGAACTCTTCACCTGTTATTTATGTATAGCATATCTGCCTATTTAAAACAGGCGGAAGCTGTTGATGCTATCCCCAGTCCTCGAGTCATCTGCTGAGCTCCTTTACTTTCTGGAAGATCTGCTTCATAGTATCCTCGTTGCTCTGCGTAAACGGGAAAGGCGAGCTGGTAAACGGCTGGAAGTAGACAGGCACATCGTCCAGGCGATAGAATGTCCCGTTGCATTCCATGGCATCAATGACTCCAGGCAAAACGACATCTGAGAGCATTGTCGTGGGGCCTGGTGCTATGTCGATACAGGCCACTGGAATTTCTGCCAAGTATTCGGCGCAAGCTGCAGGAAAGTGCGAGACCAGATCGGCTGAAACGATCAGGGCGGCATCCACGTCTTTTTCCCGCAACACATCCACAGCCGTGTACTCTCCGGGGTTATACCGAGGATAGCCTCGAGAGAAGTCCAGGCCGAATGGGAATCACTAAAGATAGGAGGCGATCTGTTTGAAGCCCGCAACATTGCAATGGCCACGAAGAGCGCCGATCACAAACTTCGTGTGGTAATTAAGCTCCTTGACCAAATTGAAGGCAGCTTCAGCGTTTCGGTGTTTGCCGTATGATGATGCAATGCCAAGTCCCACATAAATGGCTCCGTAGTTGCAGCCCAACATCATCTCAAGCATTGCCTCAATCTCGGCGATGGAGACCCCTGTGGTCCCTTCTATGGATGGATGGGGCCTCTTGCCGTGAAGGAGAGTGAGCAGACCGGATATAAGCTCATAATCTGTGTTAGGCTTGAGCTGTATGTGCAGGTCTGAGTTCTCTGCTGTTATGCTCTTTCTTGGATCGACTGTGATGATCGTTCGGTCGAATCTTCCCCGCCTCGTCCAGTATCCGCGCGGATAAACCGCGTAGCGTGACATGTGTCTTGGCATGGACTCAAGAGGATTCGAGCCCCAGTATACCGCCAGGTCCGCCCTTGACTTGCTATGGCCTGCAGTTGCGCCTACGCGCCCCGCTTCCTGGATGCCCATGGCTGTTGGACCATGGCAGACTGTGGAGTTGGAGTCCACTATGCCCCCCAAGAACTCGCCCAGATGAAGGCCGACCTCCATTGCCTCGCATGAGGTCTCGCTGCCCATGAAGATCAAAGGACGCTTGGCCCCTGCAAGGATCTCTGCGACTCTCAAGATAGCTTTATTCCATGTCGCCGAGATGAAACCTTTGCCATTCCGTATCTGGGGCTCTCTGATTCTATGAGGGCTGACTATCTCCTGAAACTTTGCATTGCCCATCTTGCAGGCGTTCTTGATTGTGATCTCTCCATTTCCAAGCGTCACCTGTATGTCATCGCAAGAAGCACCACAGACAGGGCAAATTATGTTCTTGGCTGCCATTAATTCCCCCTCCTGTAAAGCTTATCGACCAGGTCGCATGCATTCAAAACCCGATCGTCCGTTGGTTCTATTCGGACCTGAGAGCCTTTGTAAAGTGGCGAGCCTGTGGAGAAAGTCTCCGGGTCCACCACTACATTTGACCAGATCGCTCTCGGCATGAAGACGTGACCTACCTTCAAGGCATCAGACGAGGAGGCGTAGACCACTACGCTGTGCAGTCCCCTCCTGGAGGTCACCTTGACCTTCTGCGGGCAACCAAGCCTGCGAAAGTCCTCGGGGTTCATCTGGCATCTGGCACATTCCATCATGTAGTCTTCAGTCAGCTTGCAGCCTCCCTTGGCCAGCCTGCCCTCTTCAATAGTGCTGCCCGTGTTGAGCAAAAACTCCTCTGTCATATGCTCTAGCCCTCTCTCCAGTAGAGCAATCCCTTGGGAGTTCTATGAATGGCAAAGTCTCCTGAGAATTTGACAAAACTTCCTTCGATCTGGAGATCGCCGAGCTTCAAACTCTCCTCACGACCAACCTCCACGAAGCCTGGCAGAAACTGCCGTATCGACCCCATGATCGCCACCGTCCCTCCAGTCATCTCAGCGCCCAAACCCCTCACCGCATTGCCTCTGATCAGAATGAGTCCGCCGTTCTGGCGAATGGCACAGAAGTTCTCAACGCTACCTCCTACCACGATCTGCCCGCCAGCCATGCCTCCGCCGACTTGACTTTGTGCGTTCCCTTCGATCAAGATCTGTCCTCCGGTCATGCCTCTCCAGCTCCCCCGGTATGCAGAGCCCACGTGATCTCCCGCGTCCCCCTGGATTTGCAGCAAGCCTCCCTTCATCTCCATGCCCGCCCAGGAGAGGACATCGCCATGAACGCTGATGCTGCCGCCAGACATCTCCGCACCCAAATGCATCCCAGCTGAACCGCGAATCTCGATCCTTCCTGATTTCATGCCCTTGCCAATGTACTTGACCCTTGGCACATCGCCGTCGATCACGATAGTCGTCTCATCGCTCGATCCTTCCCCCGTGGTCTCAACATCGAAGAAGTCGCCGAGAGGGAGCTCTTCTGAACCCTGCCAAACCTGCAGCCTTTCAATCTCATCTCTCTTCTTCGCAGCAAGCATTTCGGGTCGGATGACTTCGGCCTCAACTGTAATCCCAATCTCTCCTTTTGGCTTGAGAACAATTTTTGCCATCCTTTTACCTCCTCGCCACAGCCTCCAGGGGCTTGTTGACCGGGATCGGCACTGGATTCTTCAGGTATTTATCCGGCACAGGATAGTTGGAGAAGCCCACGGTATAATACTTGAACCATTCCTTCACATCTGCGAGCGCCTCTTTTTCCAGTGCCTCATCGACATAAGGTCTGCAGTAATACCTTCGACCCTCGGGGACCGCCACAACCTCTCCTCGCCTTGCCACAATCTGACCGTCCTTCACAGTGTACTCGGGGTGCGCAAACTTTTGCCTCAGCGCCTCAGGGTCATTTACGTTGAGCCTCGTCGGATCTAAATCATAAACAGTCACGTCGCCGTCGGCTCCGATTCCAAGGTGGCCTTTCCTGTGGGCCATGCCTATGGTCCGAGCCGGATTGGCGCGGGTGAGGACTGCGATCTCGTATAAACTGAGCTCGCGGTCGACTCCGCCGAGGCTTGATCGATCGTAGGCCCACTTGTGGGACTCCTTGGCAGTGTCATCCCTGGCCTTCTTGGACATGAGCCATGTGATCACTTGCGGATACTGGGTGAATATACCGCCATTGGGGTGATCTGTTGTCATGATGGTCTTCCACGGGTCCTTGATCAAAAGCAATACCTCCAATCCAATCGCCCACTGGACGCTGTGGACAGGGCTGCTCTTGGAGTAAACCAATGAGAGGATGCCTGAGCCACACTCCAGTTCAACATCGCAGTTCGACCACTTTTGGCCTGTCAGCATGTAGAGATCATGTTGCGCTGGACCGTCGCCTGTCATCGTCGTGGCCGGGCCGAAGGGAACTGAGCCGCTGTCGATTACCACGTTGTCCACGCTGTTGATGTAGTCAGCAAGGCCTGAAGCACCAGAGCAGAAATCTCTCCAGGACGTGCCGCCGTAGGCGCTGAACTGAGCGTGAGCAAGATAAATGGTCTGCCTCCTCCTGGCGCTCTCTTTGGTCTGTGCCCATTCCAGCTCAGCCTTGCTCTTCGGATCAAGACCTGAGGGGATGATCAGCGAGTCTCTGGCAACCTCCCAGTTGCCAGGGTGGCCCAAGTTATTGGCATGCAGGTGCAAGGACATGGGCAGGCCAAGCATCTCATTTACCTCAGCCAGGCCTCTTATGATCTCGCGTGGAGTGATCTCAAAATGTATATTCGCCTCATCCAGGCTTTGCACATTCTTGGCCCAGCCCCAGTTCTCCACGCCTGCTGGATTGACGCATTTGATGCCGTATGCCTTGTGTGTTCTCATCATCCATGCCACATACGCTGCCGCCTTCCCCAGGTCGCCCTCTTTTAAATAGCGCATGACAAACCAGTTGTTGCCAAACACCATGTAAGCGCCCATATCCAGGATGGGCGTTGAGCGCATCTCCTCGTGAGTATGGCGGGCTTCTAGTGGCGGCATGGCAGCCTCAAAGACAGTGGTGTAGCCCATGGCCGCGTAGTCGTAGCCCTGCTTGTAGACGGATGGAACTGTATAGCCGCTGCCAGAGTGCGTGATGTCCGTCTTGCGCCTAACTGATCTGTAGTGGTCCTCAGGGCACATGAGGCGTCCGGCATTGACCTTTGACCCTGCCACGTGCGAGTGGGAGTCCACGCCCCCTGGCATGACAGTCTTGCCAGAAGCATCGATGACTTTGGCGTCCCTGGCCTCGGCGCCTGTCAGTCCGACGACCACCTTTCCGTCCTTTATGAATACATCCTGGACTTCCGCGTCGATCCCATTCAGAGGATCGAAGACATAGCCGTTCTTGATGATAGTAACAGCCATCCTAGGTCACCTCTCGTCTCACCAGCCATATGGCATTTGCAGGGCAGATCATGCTGCATGTGGCGCATGATCCACAAACCTCCTGGTTTACGACCCTAACAGCGCCGTTCAGAACCTCCAATAGGGGCTTCTCTTCCAGATCATTGAGATGGCCTGCAGCCAAGTGGGGATCGGACAGCGCATTTACTGGGCATGCAATAACGCAGTTTCCGCAGCCAAGACATGCCTCCTCATCTGTCCTCAGGACGGACGTCAGAGTGGGCAGCGGTGTAGCTTGAGAGAGCTTCTTTTCTAAGGCCTTCTTGCCCTTCATCTCGGGCAGAATAGCAGTCTTGTGAACCGTGATGGCTCGCACAGGGCAGGCCTGGGCACATGCACCACAGTATATGCAGGCCTCCTTTCGGTGCGTCACCTTCTCCACGATCTCGCCGATCTTCCAGTCTCGATTGAAGAGTGCATTGGCAGGACAGGTATCCACGCAGGTTCCACATGCCTGACAGATGCAGTCGTCCCTGGAAAACTCGCCGGAGAAGGGCTTCTCAAATGTGATGGCGCCTGTCGGGCAGACCTGGGCGCACCATCCACAGTGCACGCAGCGGTCAAGGTCGATGAGCGTCTTGCCCTCCATCTTGAGGCTTCCGTCCTCTGCCAAATGTCTGTCATCGATCTCAATGCAGGCCTGGGGGCAGACCTCGACGCAAAGGCCGCAGTGCACACATTTATCGTTTACAGCAGTGGGTTTTTGCGCGACGCTTAGGTACGATTCGTCCTTCTCTGCTGTGCCAGCCACCTTGATCTCCAGAGCGCCTGTGGGGCACACACGCGCGCATAATGCACAAAAAACACATGCACCGCTCGCTCTCTTCTCAATGAAGTCCTTGTCAATCAGATCGCGGGCCACAGCGCCTACTGACCCTATGATCAGCTCTCCTTTCGGGCAGACCTGAACGCACGAACCACAGCCGATGCACCTCTCCGGCAGATAGAACTGCGCTTTATCCTCTCTGGATTCCAGCAAAACCTCTTTCATCCGAAACCCTACCTTGACGGGCATGATCGTTTGATGAGATTTGTCATTGCGATTTTACACGTAGAAGGCTGAAATAGTCTGAGTTCTTCAAACCTTGGCCTCTATCCGGCAGGCTGCGATCTTGTATTCAGGGATCTTGGCTACAGGATCGAGAGCATCCGATGTTATGATATTCGTGCCGTGATAGTGAAATGGCATGAAGGCCATGCCAGGCTTGACCTTTTCAGTTATCCTGGCCTTGGCCTCTGCCATTCCTCTGCGCGTGGTCACAACGACAGTCATTCCTTGGGCGACATTCAAGTTCAGGGCATCCTTGGGATTGATCTCAACATAAAGCTCTGGTTCACGCTCATTCAGAGATTCGCTTCGCAGTGTCATTGAGCCGCCATTGTAGTGGAGCACTATCCTGCCGGTCGTCAGCAATAGGGGGTACTCGGGACTTATGTCCTCGCCAGGAGGCCTGTTTTTCACAGTGGCCAGCCGTGCTTTGCCATCCGGTGTAGAGAACCTCTGGGCGTGTAAAATATCTGTGCCTGGGTGCTTCTCGTCAGGACACGGCCAGCGCAATCCTCCCATTTTTGAGATCCTCTCCAATGTCATGCCTCCGTACTGAGGCACCAGGCGGTTAATCTCTTTTAGTACTTGGGCTGCGCTCTCGTATGGAAAGTCCAGGCCCATGCGTTTTGCTATCTGGCATATGATCCACATGCCTTCCTTGGCCTCTCCAGGAGCATCAACAGCTTTATCGATCCACTGCACTCGCCTCTCCATCGAGGTATAGCTGCCATCCTTCTCAGCCCAGGCAGCGGCGGGCAATACCACATCTGCCATCCTTGCAGTGGGAGTCATGAATATCTCCTGGACGACCAGAAAATCAAGGCTCTCCAGCGCCTGGCGGGTCTTCTTGACGTTTGCGTCGCAGACCACTGGGTCCTCTCCAATGATATACATGAACTTCAGATCACCTTCTAGTGCTGCATCATTCATCTCTGTTGAGGTTAGACCTGGTCCCATAGGCAGGTTGGAAACATTCCAGCCCTTCTTGAAATACTCGATAGTTTCAAGATCTGTCGACTTTTTGTAGCCGGGATAGAATTCGGGCATCCCACCCATGTCGCAATTGCCTTGAACGTTGTTCTGACCGCGCATGGGCCAGACGCCCGCTCCTGGCCGTCCGACGTGGCCGCAAAGCAGGGCCAGCATCGCACAGCTCTTGACATTATC
>JAUCQD010000109.1 GCA_030372945.1 Methanothrix sp.
TAAGAATGAGAAGAGATGGTAATAATCAAAGATCCCGCCGCAGAGTTAAAATTCTCAGTATCCTATCACAATTCGATTAATATAGCAGGGTGGGTTGGAATTTGGCACTCAGCAACTACGAGCGCATAGGCCGCGCCCTGGAGATAGTGAGAAGAGGCCTTCGGCCTTTTGTGGAGCGCGAGCTGAAAAGCTTCTACGGAAATATCTGGTGGTCCGATGGTGTGGAAAAGGCCCTGAGCGGCAAGATCGGAATAGAGGCCTTGAGCGGTCTTGCTGCCTCCCTTCCTGAGGAGGAGCGATTTGCACGGTTAGACATCCAGCCCATCCTGGTGGTCATGTGGGCCAACTGGACCCAGGTCTTCCAAAGCAAGCTGGGCCACTCCGGAAGAAGCTACGTCTCTGAACTTAGAGAGGTCCGGAACCGCTGGGCTCATCAGCAGGCATTCTCCACCGAGGACGCCTACCGCGCCCTGGATACCATGCAGCGTCTCCTGGAGATGATCTCCGCCCCAGAGGCTGCAGTGGTGCAGGCCAGCGCCAGAGAGATGATGCGCCAGAGATTCGAGGAGGAGACCAAGAGGGAGCTGAAAAAGAGCACTGAGATAGTCACCGAGACCCCGACTCCAGCCGGCCTGAAGCCCTCGCGCGAGAACGCCACGCCCCACCCAGACGTCGCTGCAGGAAGGTACAGGCAGGCAGAGTTTGCCGCAGACCTCGCTCAGGTGGTTTCAGGCGAGGCCGAGGCAGAATACCGGGACCCAAAAGAGTTTTTCAGCCGCACCTTCATCACCGATGGCCTCAAGCATCTCTTGGTGCTTGGCATCAAGAGGCTCTCAGGTCTTGGGGGCGACCCGGTGGTGGAGCTGCAGACCAACTTTGGCGGCGGCAAGACTCACAGCATGATTGCTCTTTATCATCTGGCCAGCGGCCAGCTCGCTCCCGGAGAGATCCAGGGCTTCGAGCAGATACTTCATGAGCTAGGTGTCCAGAAGCTTCCTGTGGCCCGCAGGGCGGTCCTTGTGGGCACCAGGCTGAACCCGGCCAAAGGCCAGACCAAGCCAGAGGGTTTGACCATCAGCACCTTCTGGGGCGAGATGGCCTACCAGCTAGGAGGCCCCGAAGGATACGCCCTGGTGGCAGAGAACGATCGCACCGGCACCAGCCCGGGCTCAGAGACTCTAAAGGAGCTTTTTGATAGGTTTGGCCCAGCCCTCATCCTCATAGATGAGTGGGTGGCCTTTGCCAGACAGCTCTACTATGTCGATGGCCTGCCTGCAGGCTCCTTCGATGCCAACATGACCTTCGCTCAGGCTCTGACCGAGGCGGCCAAACGATCCTCGAGAACCTTAGTTGTGGCAAGCATACCTGCCTCAGATAGCGAAATCGGTGGAGAGGGTGGACAAGCTGCTCTGGAGCGTATCCGGAACATCTTTGGCCGGATCGAAGCTGTCTGGAGACCGGCTAATGCCGAGGAGAGCTTCTCCATAGTTCGAAGAAGGCTCTTTGAGCCCATAACCGATTATGTAGCCAGAGATGTCATCTGTAGGGCCTTTGCCGATCTCTATCGACAGAACAGGGGCGAGTTCCCCAGAGACTGCGCTGATTCCGACTACGAGAGGAGGCTCAAGGATTGCTACCCAATTCATCCTGAACTCTTCGACCGCCTTTATCAGGACTGGTCCACGCTTGAAAGGTTCCAGCGAACCCGTGGAGTGCTCCGTCTGATGGCAGCAGTCATCCATGACCTCTGGGAGCGCCAGGACAAATCACTCCTTATCATGCCGGGGACATTGCCCTTGGACAGCTCCGATGTCAGGTTTGAGATCACCAGAAACCTTCCCGACGGCTGGGGGCCGATCATAGACGCAGACATAGACGGCCCAACCAGCAAGCCCATAGCTATCGATAGGGATAATCCTAACCTTGGCCGCTACTCCGCCTGCAGACGTGTAGCCAGGACGGTCTTCATAGGCAGCGCTCCCTCCGTGGCCGCCATGAAGGTCCGGGGCTTGGAGAAGATGAGGATCAAGCTGGGCTGTGTGCAGCCAGGCGAAGTGCCTGCTACCTTTGGGGACGCGCTCCAGAGGATGAGCGAGCAGCTAACCTATCTATTCGGCAACGAGAGCCGTTACTGGTTCGATACCCACCCCAGCGTGAACCGCGAGGCGAGAGATCGAGCAGAGGACCTCTTGCGACATCCGGAGGAAGTGGACATGGAGATAGTCAATCGCTTGAGGGCCAGACAGAAACCAGGACAATTTGCAGCCCTCCATATAGCTCCCACCTCGTCCGCTGACGTGAGCGATGAGATGGAGGCTCGGCTGGTGATCCTTGGTCCAGCGTACCCGCATAGCTCCAGGAAAGGTCACCCGAGTCCTGCTATGGATCAGGCTGCTAAGATATTGGATGAGAGGGGCACAGGTCCCAGGATCTACAGGAACATGCTGGTATTTTTAGCCCCTGACAGCGAGCGTCTCCAAGAGTTGAAGGATGCTGTTCGCCAGTTCTTAGCATGGAATTCCATCGAGAAGGATAAGGACACCTTGAACCTGGATACCTTCCAGAGGAGACTGGTTGAGGACGGAAGGAAAAGATCCGAGGAGGCAGTTGTCTCAAGAATGAGTCAGACCTTTATCTGGCTACTTGTGCCAACGCAGGAAAAGCCAGATGAACCAGATATTACATGGAGTGCGTCCAGGATCAATAGTACTGATAAGGAGTCACTTCCTGACAAGGCGTGCAAGAAACTGGTCTCCGATGAACAGCTCATTACAAAATGGTCTCCTGCACGGCTCAAGATGGAATTGGACCGGCTGTTATGGAAGAATCAGCCACATCTCAGCATTCGCAAGCTATGGGAGTACCTATGCACATATCTATATCTCCCTCGCCTGGCCAATGAGGACGTGCTACTAAATGCAATTGTGGCAGGGCTGTACAGCAAGGATTACTTCGCTTACGCAGACATGATTGATGGAAATGGCAGGTATCAAGGCCTGATTTTTGGCAGCGGAAGAAGCTCCGTCGACGATGATGGACAGACTGTCCTGGTCAAACTGGAAGTAGCCCAGAGGCAGATAGATGATGAGATGATGCGAGCAGCTGTAAAAACCGAGGGGGAAGATAGCAATATCCGTGGTGCCTCAGGTATCAGCGGGGTATCAACTACGCTCGCTTCCAGCGGACAACAAGACAGTGCAGTTGAGAGGCCACCAAATAAGATGAGGAGATTTTTTGGCTCTGTGGACCTTGATCCAAAGAGGGTGGGTCGTGATGCAGGAAGCATTGCTGAGGCAGTGATCCAGTATCTTGAGCTGGAGAGAGGGGCTGATGTCAAAGTGACAATAGAGATAACAGCCAATATACCAGAGGGCGCTGGAGAAAGGACTATAAGGACAGTCTCAGAGAATTGCAGAACACTAAAATTTAAGCAGTTTAGCTTTGAAGAGGAGTGAATAACTCGACATTGCCCCATAATACGTGAACTTCGCCAATGCATCCATACTGGTCGAGCGTCTCGCCAAAGCGGAGAAGAAGCTTGAGGAGAAAATCCGCAAGCTGTCGAAGTTTCACCTCCTGATCATCGATGAGATGGGCTATCTACCCTTCCACCAGCTGGGTGCGCACTGCTTCTTCCAGCTGGTATCCAGGCGGTATGAGATGGGGTCGATCATCTTCACATCAAACAAGTCCTATGGCGAATGGGGAGATATATTCAGGGATCATGTCATCGCTGCGGCAATTTTTGATAGGATTCTGCACCACTGCACCACGGTCAATATAAAGGGAGACAGATAAAGGCTCAAGGATCGAAAGAGGCAGGGGTTGATACCACAGAGCCTGTCAGGCTAACGGGGGAAGGGCAAATGATACGAGTTGGAAAGCTTTTGAACAAGGTGGTCAATTTTATACCACCATTGACACCTCAGCCTATCAATCGGCAGGAAAGCTCATTACTGGTAGCATCACTAAGCATGGATCAAGGCATATCAGAAGAATTCTCGTCGAGATTGCACGCGTTATCGCCAGGACAAAAGACTCAAAGCTAAAGAGATTCTTCCTGAGAATAAAGGCCAAAAAAGGATCAAATGTAGTCGCAGTAGCACTTGCCCGGAAGGTGTTATGCATACTTCATGAGCTCTTGACTAATAGGGAGATGTACCAGGAAGAAGGAGTTCAAAAGAACGTAAAGCTGAGTATTGAGAAGACAGTCCCATCGGTCGAAATGAGCTTGGAGTAAATGATACAGCATATTGCTAGAACTGGATTCGTAGTTAGAAAGGATGAAGGGATGGAGAGATAGCCTCCTTCCATGCTACTGATTTCCAGAGTTTTACATGCGGGATGTGGGCTTTATCGCTTTCCTCCGGCAATCACCGTGGGGTCACGTGTCTGGATAGCTGAAAATCTGTCGTGAAATGGAGGTCTGCAAACCAAATTTGTCGAATTCAACCATGCAGGCTATAGTCTACGATTTTCAGTCAAGCGGATACACGACCCACCGCGGTTATATAACCCAAATCGATAGTGTTGTCTTATACCTCACGGAATTGTAACTCATTTGGTCGCCAGTTTTGAAGAAATCTGCCAGAGAATGAGTTGCAGTCCAGCAGCCAGTCTGTGGCATGGAATAAGCGGCATCGATGAACCAGAGTCCTCCCTGGGAAAGGCCAACATTAAACATCCCGTCATCATCCGACGTCCCTCTTTGCACTCTTGGGTCCCCATGCTCATCCCATGTCCAGTAGGACGCCGTCCAGCTTGCCTTCACCGGCCGGCCGAGGTACTCGACTTTGCGTATCCTTCCAGAGACGATACTTGCGAGCGATGAGCCTGTTGTGATAGCTGTAGACTCTATGGTATTAGGGCGACCAACCGCGGCGAATGGATGAGGGAGAAATGGAAGGTCCATCGGGGCTGGATCAAGGTCCATATGGCAATTGACGTGAAGACGAAGGAGATAGTCGCAATCTAGGTCACAGATGAACGAGTCTCCGACGGCAGCAAGTTTAACTCACTCGTCGACCAGGCTGAGGAGAACCTTTCAGGCCGCAAGATCGAGATGGCATTGGGCGATGGAGCCTTTGATAGGCGAGAGATCTTCGATAAAAGCAGATCCAGCCGGCCATAAAGACTCGATCGAACGCTAACACGAAAGGAGGATGCGGACAGATCAATCGCCTACAGGGGTCTGAGAAGTTATTCAACACAGCACCTTGAAGGCCAAAAAATTTATCAGTAAGTAGGTGCCGGGGGCGGGATTCGAGCCCGCGACTTCGAGATGCCTCAGGCGCGTTCTTCGCTCTTCACCCTATGAGTCTCGCGCCCTAACCAGCTAGGCCACCCCGGCACGGCATAGTCCCTCAGGCGAATAGTTAAATAAGGTTTGTGCTTCCCACTGGATGAAACAGGCATCTTTTTTAAGATCTCTCAACCTAGATGAACAACCATGCCATCAGAGATCTCTGGCACTGTAAGCAATACACTATCAGGAAAGTGTATAGTAGTAGGAGTAACAGGCAGCATAGCTGCAGTCCGCATTGTGGACCTCATTCGCGACCTTATCAGGCGCGGCGCAGAGGTCCACGCTGTTATGAGCCCATGTGCGCGACAGATACTGCATCGTTCCGCACTGGAGTACGCCAGCGCAAATCCCGCGATCTTAAAGATAACTGGGCGCGTGGAGCACGTGGAATTTTGCGGCGTGGGAGGAAAAGCAGATCTGCTGCTGATCGCCCCTGCAACAGCCAACACCATTGGCAAGATTGCATGTGGCATAGACGACACACCAGTGACAACTTTTGCCACTACCGCCATCGGAAGCGGAAAGCCCGTCATGGTGGTTCCTGCAATGCACGAGGCCATGTATCGCCACCCAGCAGTCCTGAAAAACCTTGAGACGCTTCGGGAGATGGGCGTGAAGGTGCTCGATCCCAGAATCGAGGAGGGCAAGGCCAAGATTCAAGATAACTCGCGAGTAGTGCTGGAAGTGGAGAGGCTGCTTGGGCCAGGGGATCTGAAAGGAGAGAGGATCCTCATTTCCAGCGGATCCAACGCAGAGAGAGTCGACTCCATTCGCATCCTGACAAACAGAGCATCGGGCAAGACAGGTGTGGCTCTAGCGCTGGAAGCATACAGGCGCGGTGCTGATGTTGTCTTGGTTTCGCGCTTTCCTCAGGGCCTGCCAATGCGAGAGGTTTATGCCGAGAGCGCTCAGGATATGCTTGATGCCGTGCTAAGAGAGCTTTCAGAGGGATGCTCGGCCATGATAAGCGCTGCTGCAGTTGCAGATTACACTGTGGATGCAGCTCCAGGAAAGATCAAGTCCGGACAGGAGCTGAAGCTCACGCTCAAGCCCACCAAGAAGATAATAAAAACAGTGCGGGCCGCGTATCCAGATCTCAAGATAGTGGGCTTCAAGGCCGAGGCCAGCGTCACAGAGGATGAATTATTGCAGAGGGCACGAGAGTCCATGCAGTCCTCCGGCCTAGACCTGGTGGTTGCAAATGACCTGAGCCTGGGCGGAATGGGCACAGAGGAGAACAGGGTTGTGATAATCGACCGCAAAGGCCGCACCATCAGAGCAGAAGGCAAAAAGAGCCTGATTGCAGGAAAGATCATCGATGCCCTTGTGGAGTCTATGAGATCATGAGAGCTTGGGTTCCCTCGCACATCACCGGTTTTTTTGCAGCCAAACGTTCAGGTGATCCAAAGACCTCGGGCTCAATAGGCTGCGGCCTTACACTGGTTTTGGGAGCCACGACTGTAGTCGAAGATGCCCTGCAAACTGAGATAATCCTCAATGAATGCCCTTCTGATGCCCCAGTGAGCCGCTACGTAGTGGACAGTCTTGCAAAATCGCCTGTGCGGGTGAGGACAAAGCTCGACATGCCTCTTGGCTCAGGCTTCGGGGCCAGCGGTGCAGGCGCTCTTGGATGCGCTTTGGCACTCAATGCACACTTCGATCTGGGCCTGACTGCAGATCAGGCTGCCTCTGTGGCGCATGTTGCCGAGGTCTCGAGTGGCACTGGTTTGGGAGATGTGATAGGCCAAAACACAGGAGGTCTGGTGATTCGACTGGAGCCGGGCGCGCCGGGCATCGGCAGGGTGGACCGCATCCCAGTTTTGCCTCTTAAAGTGGACTATGTTGTATTGGGCCCCATCTCCACCAAAGAGGTGCTGTCCGATAGGGCCACGATGAAGGCTGTCAACGAGGCGGGTGAAGCGGCACTAAAAGAGCTGTTGAGGAGGCCGACCTTGAGAGAATTCATGCGACTGTCCCGGTCTTTCACAGTTCAATCGGGGCTTGCAAGCGACTGGGCTCTTGATGCCATCGAGGCCGTAGAAGCAGTGGGCGGAATGGCGAGCATGGTCATGCTCGGTGACGCAGTCTTTGCCTTTGGCGGATTGGAGGCATTGAAAAGCTTTGGAGAGGTGCATTCTACAACCATATCACAAAGAGGTGCCAATCTTGACTGACATTCCAAAATCTCATCCTAGATATGCATCTTTAGTGGCGCGCGAGCGTGTGGCGGAGGGTGTGAAGAGGGGATTTACCAGCAGCCAGGGGCTTATTGCCCAAGGCAGAGGCGAATGCTTTGATTATCTTCTGGGCGAGAAGACCACCGAGTCGGCAGACAGGGCCACGTACGTTGCAGCAGCCATGTTGCTTGTGGCCGAGCGTCCGGCGCTGAGCGTCAATGGCAACGTCGCAGCACTTGTGCCAGGAGAGATGGTTGAGCTGGCCAGCATCTTGAGAGCGCCCCTTGAGGTTAACCTTTTCCACAGATCCGAAGAGCGAGTGAAGAGGATTGCAGACCTTCTGCGCGAGCTTGGCGCAACGCAGGTACTGGGAGAGAGACCAGATGCAATCGTTCCAGGCCTTGATCATGCTCGGGCTAAAGCCACCAGAGGCGGGATCTTTGATTCGGATGTTGTGCTGATCCCACTTGAGGATGGAGACAGATGCGAGGCCCTGGTAGCTATGGGAAAGAAGGTCATCGCCATAGATCTCAATCCACTTTCCCGAACAGCGCGCCAGGCCACTGTTAGCATCGTGGACAATATCCTGCGGGCGGTGCCAAACCTGACTGAAAAAGCAAAGGAGCTATCTGCAATGCCACATGCTGATTTAGAAGAGATCATTCTGGATTACGATAACCAAAGATCGTTGCGAGAGGCTGTAAGGGAGATTGGGGACCATTTGAATAGTCAATTCAGGAATAGTCAATTCAAGTCTTGATTCTTGCTATCACACATGGAAGCGGCAATGCGCCAAGGACCCCAGGGTGAGGAGGAAGTCACCTCAAGTA
>JAUCQD010000110.1 GCA_030372945.1 Methanothrix sp.
CATAATGGCAACGCTGTCGCATCTAGAGCACTTCATACCTTCTCCGCCAAATGATTCACTATCAACGACATAAGCTTCTTATATGTTTGCGTCGCTTCATTCACAATTGTTATTGGATTAATGGGGACATAAAGTTTCCAGGAGGTGCGATGAGCTGCTTTAAAAAGCTCGATAAGATCAAACACGAGGTCCTTCTGGAAAGGGCAACCTTCAGCGAGGCCAGGGAGTTCATAGAGAAGAACTCAGACGAGGTCTATCATGTCCTGCCAGGATACAGGCTCTTTCATGATTGCTATTTAGTCGGCGTCACGCCGATAGCCCTGGGGATAAAGGACTCTGATTTGATCTTTCCTTTGGTCAGACCTCGTCTTGGAACTTTTGTTATCAGAGCCGGAGCTGAAGAGGAGGTCAGAAGGCTTAAGGAGACGGGCGTTAGGGCTCCATAATAATGATGCTTTATTTTCTAACGCTGCTTAGATCTGATGACGCTGGTTATTTTCCCAACAAGTTCGAATCTAGCCAACTTGGGCCCTACCACAAAATAGATATACGTAACAATTGTTAAACCACTTCACGATTGTGAACATTGGATATGATAGTATTAGGTGGTCAATTCATGGATAAAAACAAGAGCGCCTTGCTTGTGATGGGCTGCCCGGAGGTCCCCGTGCAGATGAGCATAGTGCTTTATCTCTCGAATAAGCTGACTAAAGCCGGCTACGATGTAGCCGTCGCCGGCACAGATGCAGCTCTCAAGCTCCTGAAGGTCTCCGACCCGGACGGGCATTATGTCAGGAAGACCATAGACGTAGACCAGTGCATAGCAGATATTGTGGAGAAGAAGATCGACTTTGATTACTGTTTCGCCTTCATGCACAGCGATGCCGGAGTGACTTACGCCGCCACAATGAGCGCCATATCCGGCGCCAAGATGTACGCCCTGATCTTCAGAAAGAACGCTGAAAGCCTGGCGAATGCCGTGGAGTTCCCTGCAGAAAAGATCGTGGCCAAGGCGGTCCATAATCCAGTGCCCCTCAAGAACAAGATAGACCGGGTGATGAAAGACCAGGTGATAAATGATCAACCGATGAAAGAGCAGGTGATGAGATGAGCTGCGTGGAGCAGATGAAGTATAAGCTCTACCTGGAACGCACCTCATTCAAGGATGCACGGGAGTACATAGAGAAAAACTCCGATGAGGTCTACTACGTTGAGCCGGGGTACAAAATCTTCAAAGACTACTACGTGATTGGAATTCCGCCTGTCGCCATGGGAGTAAAGGGCGAGGAGATGCTCTTCACCTACGTCAAGCCCTGTCACGGAACGTTCGTCATGGCCATAGAGTCCGATGAGGAGATTTCGAGGCTCAGGGCCAGAGAGGAGGAGAAGCTCAGGACTTCAGCAAAAGCTTCATCGAAGAAGATCAACAAGAGCCAGACGACTGCTCCAGCCAGCTTTCAGGAGCTTTGGAAGAGGTGATTCATCAGCCTTCGCCCCTCAATTCTCTCCTCATAAACCTCTCCCAGTTCCAGGGCTCATCCAGGACCCTCACCTCAACCTGGCCGATTCCATCGATGCCCTCCACCCGGCGCCTCACCTGCTCTTTGAGGTGATCCACCAGAGGGCAGGCATGGGTTGTAAGCACCATATCCACAAGGGCCTTATCGCCTTCTACATGGACGTCCTTGATCAGGCCCAGGTCCACGATGTCTATTCC
>JAUCQD010000111.1 GCA_030372945.1 Methanothrix sp.
CTCGGAGATGTGTATAAGAGACAGATGCAGTGGTTGAGTCAATCCTGGCGACCAGTAAGGACAAGGTCGCTCAAATTAACAGCGAGGCGGACCAAGAAGTTGCCAGGATTCTCAATGAAGCTAGGGAACGTGCCGCAGAGATCAAGTCCAGGAAGGAAGCGGAGGTTGTACACGCCGTTGAGGCCATCGAGCGCAGGGAGGTCTCCAGCGCCAATCTCGAGGTCAAGAGAGCGGAGCTGAATGTTCACAAAGATCTCCTGGAGCAGGCTCGGGTCAAGCTCTTCGAGAAGATCAAGAATCTTCCCAAGAAGGAGAACGAGGCGTTGCTCAAGAAGATGCTCGAGCCATACGATCTCAAGGATATGAAGGTCTACTCCAATAAGAGAGATGAGGCCTTCGTATCCTCTCTCGCCTCAAATTACGGCGGGAACCTGGACATCATAGGCGGCGCTGTAGTTGAGAGCAAAGATGGAGCTCTGCGTTACGATTTAACCTACGAAACTCTTGCGCGTGAGGTCTTTAATAACCGCATGAAAGAGGTTTCCAGGATCTTATTCGGGTGAGGACGATGCCTGTACTACGTTTGCCGAAGTTCGGAAAACCGGTGAAGTACGCTTACATCACGGGCAGAGTCCGGGCGATGAAGACCAAGCTCATCCCTGCAGAGATGTATCCTAGGATGATGAGCATGGAGATGGCCGAGATCGCCCGATACCTGGAAGAGACCCAGTATAAAGATGAGATCGATGCGCTCTCCAAGGATTACTCTGGAACGGAACTGATTGAGCATGCTACGTTTGCCAATCTGGCCAAGACCTTCAGGAAATTGGCAGAGGTCTCAATAGACGAGCCTGCATTCCTGATTCTGGAGTATCTCCGGCGTTGGGATGTCTGGAACATCAAGACCCTTCTGCGTGGAAAGCATTACGGGGCAAGCGAGACTGAGATCATGAAATATCTCGTGCCTGCAGGCGAATTATCTGCAGAGCATCTCGATGAGCTGGCCAAGAAGGAGACAGTTCAGGATATAATCTCTGCCTTTGATGGGACGGATTATGCCAGCGCACTGGCGCAATACGACGGCAAGAATCTTGCACCGCTGGAGAACGCCCTGGACAAGCTCTACTACTTCAGAATGGAGCGTTCGGTGGGCGGCACCCTCTCCGTGGGCGGTGGCCTGCTGCTCAAGTACGTCCGCAGGGAGATCGATATCAGAAATCTGATCACTCTCTTCAGGATGAACAAGGCAGGCGTCGATGCGGCCATTATCCAGGAGAACCTCATCCCAGGTGGGAAGTTGCACGATGAGCTGAGCCGTATGGCAGGCCAGCCTTTCGGCGAGTTCCTACGCGGGTTGGAGGGATACCCATTCTGGTCTTCGATATCCGATATCGCCACGGCCGATGTCGATGCTATTAGCCGAATCGAAGCCAGATTAAAGGCATATCTCATCCGGTATGCATGGGCTCTTTCGAACTATCATCCGTTATCTATCTTGCCGGTACTCGGTTATATGGTGAGCAAAGAGACAGAGGTTGCGAACATCAGAAAGATCGTTCGCGGAAAAGAGGCCGGGCTTCCTGCTGAACTCATAGAGGAGCAAGTGGTGGTGGCTTAAAATGGAGATTGCTTTTGTTGGAGGTAGCGAGAGCGTCCTTGGGTTCAACTTGGCAGGAGTAAAGAAATCTTTTGCGGCCAACACCGAAGAGGAGCTAGTCTCGAAGATCGGGGAGGTCATGGCAGATTCCAATGTGGGAATTCTGGTGTTGAAGCAATCGGATTATAACAAGCTGCCCAAGAGACTGCAGGAACAGCTGTCCGAGTCAACCAGGCCGACCGTAATTGCCATCGGAACCGAGCAGAGCACAGAGATGAGAGAGAAGATTAAAAGGGCAATAGGTGTTGATTTATGGAAGTAGGCAAAGTAAAGCGAGTCGCCGGACCAGTGGTTCAGGCTACAGGCCTGAAGGCTTCGATGTACGATCTGGTTCTGGTCGGCGAGGAAGGGCTGATGAGCGAGGTCATCGGCATTTCCGGAAATAAACATGTTATTCAGGTATACGAGGATACGGGCGGTGTCAAACCAGGCGAGCCCGTGAAGGAGACTGGGGCCCCACTTGTAGCACAGCTGGGTCCAGGCATTCTGACATCCATTTATGACGGCATTCAGCGTCCTCTCACAAAGCTTGCAGAGGCATCCGGAGACTTCATCAGCAGGGGTCTATTCGTAGACGGCGTCGACCACAAGAAGAAGTGGGAGTTCAAACCCGTTGTGAAAAAGGGCGACACAGTCAAGGCAGGTCAGACCATAGGCGAAGTCCAGGAGCAGTTGCTCATCAAGCACAAGATCATGGTGCCACCCAGGTCCAAAGGCGGTACCATCAAGGAGATCTACTCTGGCAACTTCACAGTTGATGAGACGGTCGCAGTCCTTGAAGACGGCACAAAGCTCAATATGCTGCAGAAGTGGCCCGTCAGGCAGGCAAGGCCAACGATCAAGAAGCTTGCGCCCACAATCCCCCTGAGAACTGGGCAGAGGGTCATTGATGGATTCTTCTCCCTGGCCAAGGGCGGAACTGCAGCAATCCCCGGCGGATTTGGCACTGGCAAGACTGTCATGCAGCAGACCCTCTCTAAGTGGGCAGATGTGGACATCGTGGTTTACGTAGGCTGCGGTGAGCGCGGCAATGAGATGGCAGATCTACTGCACGAGTTCCCAGAGCTGGTCGACCCCAGGACTGGCAGGCCCCTGATGGAGAGGTCTATCGTCTTCGCAAATACATCGAACATGCCTGTGGCCGCTCGTGAGGCATCCATTTACACCGGAATGACGGTCTCTGAGTATTACAGAGACATGGGCTACGACGTAATGATGACCGCTGACTCCACCTCAAGGTGGGCTGAGGCCATGAGAGAGCTCGCCTCCCGTCTGGAAGAGATGCCTGGCGAAGAGGGCTATCCTGCATACCTCGGTGCTCGTCTTGCAGACTTCTATGAGCGCGCTGGGCGGGCTGACATACTGGGAGGCGGCCAGGGCTCAGTTAGCGTCGTAGGCGCAGTATCTCCGCCTGGCGGCGACTTCACCGAACCTGTCACACAGAACACACTGAGGATGGTCAAGGTGTTCTGGGCACTGGACTCCAAGCTGACGCAGAGGCGCCACTTCCCATCCATCAACTGGCTGGATTCTTACTCTCTTTACGACAAGGACCTGGAGCCCTGGTTCGTGGAGAACGTAAATCCCGACTGGAACAAGAACAAGAGACGCGCAATGGCCATATTGCAGGAGAACGCCGAGCTCGAAGAGATCGTGATGCTCGTGGGTTCCGATGCCCTGCCAGAAGACCAGCAGATCACTCTGGAAGTGGCCAGGATGATCATCAACTTCTGGCTTGCTCAGAGCGCCATGCACCCAGTCGACACATTCTGTCCTTACAAGAAGCAATTCGAACTGCTGGCAGCCATCCTGAAGTATAGGGACTACGCAGTCGAGGCTCTGCAGAAGGGCATATCCGTGGAGCAGATCAAGTCCGTCCCATCAAAGGATGCTCTGGCCAAGGTGAGGCTGGAATCTGAGTACGAGCCAGTCCTGCAGAAGGTTATGGCGCAGATGGACGCCGATTTCAAGGGGTTGAAGTGAGGAGGGATCAAAATGACCAAAGAATACAAGACTATTACTGAGATCAAAGGACCTCTGATCTTCGTTGAGAAGACCGAGCCCGTTGGCTACAATGAGCTGGTCGAGATCAGGACCGGCGGAGAGCTGAAGAGGGGACAGGTGCTGGATACATCCGATGAGATCGTGGTCGTTCAGGTATTCGAGGGAACCGGCGGCCTATCCAAGGATAGCGCAGTCAGGTTCACTGGAGACGTCATCAAGATGCCTCTGTCACCGGCGATCGTCGGGCGTGTCCTGTCTGGATCCGGAAGGCCGAGAGATGGTGGGCCAGAAATAGTTCCCGAAGTGATGAGGGGCATCGCAGGAGCTGCCATCAACCCAGCATCGCGCGAGAAGCCCAGAGCTTTCATTCAAACAGGAATCTCGACCATCGACGGCACAAACACCCTCGTGCGCGGCCAGAAGCTGCCCATCTTCTCGGGCGCAGGCCTTCCACACAACGACGTTGCTCTGCAGATCGCAAGACAGGCCAAGGCCCTCGGCGAGGCCGAGTCCTTCGCTGTGATCTTCTGCGCCATGGGCATCACCAACGAAGAGGCTCAGCACTTCCTGGCGGACTTCGAGAGGACGGGTGCCCTGGAGAGGGCAGTCGTCTTCCTCAACCTGGCAGACGACCCGGCTGTGGAGAGGATTCTGACTCCCAGGCTCGGCCTGACAACAGCTGAGTATCTCGCATTCGATCTGGACATGCACGTGCTCATCATCTACACGGACATGACCAACTACTGTGAGTCGCTTCGCCAGATGGGAGCTGCTCGCGAAGAGGTGCCCGGAAGGCGTGGCTATCCAGGATACATGTACACTGACCTGGCTATCCAGTATGAGCGTGCAGGGATCATCAGGGGCAAGAAGGGCTCCATTACTCAGTTCCCCATCCTGACCATGCCCGGCGATGACATTACTCATCCCATACCGGATCTGTCCGGCTACATCACCGAAGGTCAGATCATAGTTTCCAGGGAGCTGCACAGAAAGGGCATCTATCCGCCTATCGATATTCGCCCCTCTCTATCCCGTCTGATGAACTCTGGAATCGGCAAAGGCCACACTCGCGAGGATCACAGAGCAGTATCAGATCAGCTCTACGCTTACTATGCAGAGGGCAATGATCTGCGTGGTCTTGCAGCCATCGTCGGCAAGGAGGCTCTGTCCGAGCGCGATAAATTGGTACTGGAGTTCGCCGACAAGTTCGAGAAGAAATTCGTCAACCAGGGCAGGGATGAGGATAGATCCATCTTCGAGACGCTCCAGATCGGGTGGGAGCTTCTGGCGGATCTGCCTGAGTCAATGCTCACCAGGATCGACGATAAATACATCAAACAGTACCATCCCAAGTACGCTGGAACAGCGAAGAAGTGAGATCATGGCCGTAATTAGAGGAACAAAACCGACCAGGGCAGTGCTGATCGCCCTCAAGAGAAGGATGAAGGTCGCACAAACCGGTCACTCGCTCCTCAAGATGAAGCGCGACGGCCTCATGATCGAATTCTTCGAGGTGCTAAACAAGGCCAAGACGGTCAGGAAAGAGCTGGTCGAGTCTCTGCTCAAAGCTGAGCAGAGGCTACACATGGCCATGGCAATTGAAGGGACTGTCGCCATAAACAGTGTGGCATATTCCCTGCAAAAAGAGCCAGCCATCCAGCTCGAATCCAGGAACATCATGGGTGTAGTGGTTCCAAAGATCACTGCTGATGCAGTGCAAAAGAAGATGTACGAGCGTGGCTACGGCATCATAGGGACCAGTTCAGCCATCGATGAGGCCGCCGAGAGCTACGAGACACTGGTGGACAAGATCATCCTTGCTGCAGAGGTAGAGACCGCCCTGATTCGGCTGGTCGAGGATATCGACAGCACAAAGAGGCGTGTCAATGCTCTGGAGTTCAAGGTTATCCCCGATATCAAGGACACCATCAAGTTCATCGGCATGGCCTTGGAGGAGATGGAAAGGGACAACGTGGTCAAGCTGAAGATGCTGAAGGGCAAGTCCCAGAGGCGCGTTGCAGAAGAAGAAGCCAAGAAAGAAGCAGCTAAAGCTGCAGAAGCTGCTGCCCGGGCTTCTGCTTGAAAGTCGCAAGATGTCGAACTGGTTTGAGCGAAAAGCTGAGGACTGGTTTGGGACGCCTGAGAAGAAGATGCGTCTTCTTCAGTGGTTGGTGTACGTCACCAACCTCTACATTATTTTTGGAATATTTGTCCTCATCTGGATTCTTTATGGAAAATATATCATACAGGCATGGGACTATTATATAAAAT
>JAUCQD010000112.1 GCA_030372945.1 Methanothrix sp.
GATGAAGCGCATTTACATGGACCACTCCGCCACCACTCCCGTAGCTCCTGAAGTCCTGGAGGCGATGCTTCCATACTTTTCCGAGAAGTTCGGCAACGCCTCCAGCCTGCACAGCTTCGGCCTGGAGGCTCGGCAGGCCCTGGAAGCCTCAAGAGAAAGGGTGGCGAAGCTATTGGGAGCAAACCCAGAAGAGATCATCTTCACATCGGGCGGAACGGAATCCGATAACCTAGCACTGAAAGGCATAGCATACAGGAACCGTGAGATTGGGTCGCATATCATCACCACCTGCATAGAGCATCCGGCAATTCTGGAGACATGTAGAATGCTCGAAAAAGATGGATTCGATGTGACCTACATCCCTGTTACAAGCGAGGGGTTCGTGGATCTTGCAGCACTTGAGTCGGCCATTCGCAAGGACACCATCCTCATCTCAATCATGCATGCCAACAACGAGATCGGAACGATCCAGCCTCTGGAGGAGATCGGTCGCCTGGCAGCCGAAAAGGACATCTACTTTCATACAGATGCCGTGCAAAGCGTAGGCAAAATCCCAACGGACGTTGACGCCCTTGGATTGGACCTGCTCTCCTTATCGGCACACAAGCTCTATGGGCCCAAAGGGGTAGGTGCGCTATACATTCGCAAGGGCACAAGGCTTAGCAGCATCATACAGGGCGGCGGCCATGAGCGCGGCCTTCGATCTGGAACTGAAAACGTGGCAGGTGTCGTCGGACTTGCTAAAGCAGCAGACTTGGCCGGGGAGACCATGATCCAGGAAGCTGAAAGGCTTGCTGGGCTTCGCGATCGACTGGCGAGGCTGGTCTTGGCGAAGGTTAAGGATGCATGGATCAACGGCTCCATGAAAAAAAGGCTCCCCGGCAACCTGAACTTCGGCTTCAGATACGTCGAAGGAGAGTCGCTTCTACTGTTCCTGGACTCAAAAGGCATCGGCGTGTCCACGGGCTCTGCCTGCTCATCCAAGAAGCTGGAGCCAAGCCATGTCCTGCTATCCCTGGGCCTCAAACCTGAAGAATGCCACGGTTCACTGAGGATCTCCTTGGGAAGGTCGAACACACAAGAAGATGTGGACTTTGTCGCTGAGTGCATCGTCGAAGCAGTGGAGAGGCTCCGGAGCATCTCTGCGCTGGGAAGGTGAACGTCAGTGTTCAGCAGCCTTCCTGGTTTGAACCGCCAGCCCTCTCTTGATTTGCAGCATCTCCTCAGGAGCGAGCACCGCTGTTCCCGTTGCCAGCAGCAAGTCCGAAGAGTCCACGACCAGCACCTCCTCGCCAGCGCGAATCTCCAAGTCCACATCTAAGACATGCTTTGCAAAGAGGTTGCCGCCCTTGGCCACAAATGGCGCAGCGTCGTCAGACGCCACAACTCTGAGCCTGGGAGGAGCAAAGGCTGCATGCAGTCGCATCGCCCCGAGCATGCTAAGTGTCAAGAGATTGTCGCTGGCTCGAACGGTCGCGATCCTCTCCCCGCCAGAGTACAGGTACCTCAGCCTGCCGGTCTTGGAGAGGCTGAAGGTGGTATCATCCAAAAAGAGTGCAGCTCCCGCGCCCCGGCCAAACTGGTAGTCTGCAATGGTCCTGGCGCGCTTTAACATCCTTTAATCATTCGCGCCCAGGACTAAAAAAGAGTTGTGGTTTGGGGCGTTTGGATCTGGAGCAAGAGCCCGCCACCATGCTCTCTATCACCATAATCTATTTTGCTCTCCTCAATACATCTTGACCATCTCGCTAGTGATACCGGTGATTTGATTGAGACCCTTGAGCGTTGAAGATCCCGAAATAGCCGCCGTGATCCATTCCGAGCTGGAGCGGCAGCGAAACAACATCATATTGATCGCATCCGAGAACTATGCAAGTAGAGCGGTCATGGAGGCCCAGGGCTGTATCATGACCAACAAATATGCGGAAGGCTATCCAGGCAAACGCTATTACCGTGGAACCGCATGCGTCGACGCTGCCGAGGAGCTTGCCCGCGAGCGCTGCAAGAAGCTCTTTGGCGCAGAGCATGTGAATGTGCAACCGCACAGCGGAACCCAGGCAAATATGGCTGCGTACTTCGCTGTGCTAAAGCCTGGTGACACCATCATGGGGATGAATCTCGCCCACGGCGGCCATCTCTCTCACGGAAGTCCCGTCAATTTCTCAGGAAGGATGTACAAGAT
>JAUCQD010000113.1 GCA_030372945.1 Methanothrix sp.
GGTCTAAGCACTCTGGCGTTGCATGTCGGCCAGGAGTCGCCGGACCCAACTACGGGATCAAGAGCTGTTCCCATCTACCAGACTTCGTCTTATGTATTCAAGAGCACAGAGCATGCTGCAAATCTCTTTGCCTTGAAAGAACTGGGCAATATCTATACCAGACTCATGAATCCCACCAGCGATATATTTGAGAAACGTATCGCAGCCATAGAAGGCGGAAGCGGTGCTCTAGCGGTGTCATCGGGCATGGCTGCCATCTCTCTGGCTCTGCTGGCCATCACCCAGGTAGGGGATGAAATCGTCTCCGCCAACAACCTTTACGGCGGAACCTATCAGCTCTTCCATTATACCTTTCCAAAGCTTGGTCGAAAGGTCATATTCGTAGATTCCACCAGGCCTGAGGAGTTCGAGAGGGCCATCACTCCCAAGACCCGGGCAATCTATGCCGAGACCATTGGCAATCCCAAGCTGGATGTGCCTGACTTTGAGAAGATCGCCAAGATCTCTCACGATGAAGGCCTGCCATTTGTGGTGGATAATACCGTGGGTGTGGGCATAGTCAGACCTATTGAATATGGTGCGGACATAATCGTTGAATCCGCCACCAAGTTCATCAACGGCCATGGAAACTCCATCGGCGGCGTTATTGTAGACTCAGGCAAGTTCAATTGGTCCAACGGAAAGTTTCCGGAGTTCACCGAGCCTGATCCCAGCTATCACGGCCTGAAGTATTGGGATACATTCGGAAACTTTCCGGGCCTCGGAAATGTGGCTTTTGTCTTCAAGACCAGAGTGCAGCTTCTCCGTGACCTCGGGCCTGCCTTGAGCCCCATCAATTCCTTCCTCTTCCTGCAGGGCGTAGAGACCCTGGCTTTGCGGCAGGAGAGGCACTCGGAGAATGCGTTGAAGGTGGCGCGGTTCCTGAAGAGCCATCCTGCTGTGGCGTGGGTTAATTACCCTGGACTGGAGGAGCATCCCAGCCACATTCTAGCTGAAAGGTATCTGAAAGGCAAATATGGAGCCCTGCTGGGCTTTGGAATAAAGGGCGGCCTGGAGGCGGGCAAAAGGTTCATTGAGTCTGTGGAGCTGCTTTCCCATCTGGCCAACATCGGAGACTCCAAGAGCCTGGTGATACACCCAGCATCGACCACCCACCAGCAACTGACTGCAGAAGAGCAGGCGGCCACAGGAGTCACACCGGACTTCATCAGGGTTTCAGTGGGCATCGAGGATGTCGAAGATATCATTGCAGACCTGGATCAGGCTTTGGCCAAGGCGGTGGCATGAAGAGAGAGTCTGTTGGATTGGTCGAGACCCAGTGCTTTTCCATCCCTGAAGACATCTCTTTGGAGCATGGTGGCCGGCTTTCGGGAGTAAATGTAGCTTACGAGACCTATGGCAAGCTCAATCGGGAGAAGAATAATGCCGTGCTGATCTGCCATGCTCTTTCTGGGGATGCTCATGCGGCTGGCTGGCATAAGGGCGAAGAGAAGCCGGGCTGGTGGGATATCATCATCGGCCCTGGCAAGGCCCTGGATACTGAAAGATTTTTTGTCATATGCTCGAATGTCCTAGGAGGATGCAAGGGCACCACCGGCCCCTCTTCCATTAATCCCAGGACGGGAAAGCCCTATGGGCTGGACTTCCCGGTGATAAGCGTCAGGGATATGGTGGATCTGCAAAAGAGGCTGCTCGATCATCTGGGAGTCGATAAGCTCTTTGCAGTCATCGGTGGCTCCTTTGGCGGAATGCAGGTTCTACAATGGAGCGTAACTTATCCCGAGAAGGTGAGGATGGCTGTGGCCATCGCCACCAGTGCCTACTCCTCTCCTCAGCAGATTGCTTTCAATGAGGTAGGCCGCAAAGCTATATCCTCAGACCCGGATTGGCAAAACGGGGACTACTACGGTCGGGATCCTCCGGCCCGGGGCCTATCTCTGGCCAGGATGATCGGGCATATTACCTACCTGTCCGACGAGTCCATGCATCAGAAGTTCGGGAGAAGGCTGCAGGACAAGAGCGATTACGGATTTGATATCTCCAACCTTGACTTTCAGGTGGAGAGCTACCTGAGGTATCATGGAGACTCCTTCGTCAAACGATTCGATGCCAATTCCTATCTCTACATCACCAAGGCCATTGACTACTTCGACCTGACCCGCAAAGGGGCTCTCTCTCTGGCCGAGGCCTTCAAAGATGCAAAAGCCAAATTCCTGATCATATCCATAAGCTCCGACTGGCTTTATCCTCCCTACCAGAGCAGGGAGATAGCTGATGCCTTGGGCGCCAATGATATCGATGTCCGGCACTGCGAGATAAAATCCAACTATGGTCATGATGCCTTCCTGCTGGAATCCGGCCAGATGAACTACACTATCCAGAATTTCCTCTCCCGCACATCCGTAGGAGATGTGATGATCAAAGATGTAGTAACTATCCGACAGGGCTCAAGTGTGGAGGATGCAGCCAGGATCATGATGACCGCCGGAGTGACTCATCTGCCGGTTATAGATGCAGAAAGAAGGCTTGAGGGCATTGTCACCGCCTGGGATGTATCCAAAGCCGTGGCCCTCAAGTATAACCTCCTGGAAGAGATAATGACCCGCAATGTGGTTGTATCTTCCCAGGAGGATCCAATTGAACGGGCAGCAAAACTGATGACCGAGCACAACATATCTGCTCTGCCGGTCCTAGATGCCGAGAAAAAGGTAATAGGAATGATAACCAGCGACGGAGTAAGCCGTTTGGTAAGCGTATGCCGATGATGATCATTCTATTGCCTTCCTGCATTGCTCTTGAGGATCAATGATCATACATATCAGAGCGTTCGCGAACTTCCGAGATATCCTGGGGAAGGATTTGCAGGTAGAGTTGCGGGATGGATCTACTGTAAAGGAGCTTCTTGATATCCTTTGCGCATCCCATAAAAACATGAAATCAGCCATCTTTGATGAGTCGGGCAGGGTTCGAGAGTATGTCATCCTAATGAAGAATAGGAAAAATGTGGATTTTCTTGAAGGTCTGAATACAACGCTTTCCGATGGAGATGAAG
>JAUCQD010000114.1 GCA_030372945.1 Methanothrix sp.
CGAACGGCGCGAGGATGGATACTGGTCAAGATGAAGGACGAGCTGGCGGACGCGTCCCGCGACATCCTAAAAGCAGAGCCAAGGTCGGTGCTCAGCGGCAGGACGGTGGAGGAGATGTCTGCCAGATGAGAGGCTAGCTGCCTTTCCCTTCGACTTTCCTGGCCAAGCTGCATCTCTCAAGAGTCGTTTTCAGCTCCTCAATTCGAATTGGCTTGCTTATGTAATAGTTCATTCCAGCATTCAAGAACTCCTCTCGATCGCCATCCAGTGCATAGGCAGTCATAGCTATGATACATGGCTGGTTTGCCGAGTTCTCGCGCCCCCGGATTCGGCGCGTGGCATCCAGTCCATCCATCTGCGGCATCTGGATGTCCATGAGGATGACATCGTATGGTTTTTTCTCAAGTGCCTGTAAAACTTCAAAGCCATTTGCGGCTACATCTGCCGTGTATCCAAGGCGCCTCAGCATGCCAAGAGCAACCTTTTGATTCACAGGATTGTCTTCCGCCAGCAGAAGGGTCAGGCCATACCCCTCGGCTGGCTGGAAAGGCTTTGGTCTAAACTCGGACACCACTGTGCTTTGCGGTGTGAGAAGCTTGATCAGATGGTCGCGGAGCTGGAGGGGTTTGATAGGCTTGCTTAGCCAAACTGAGACAAATGCCTCTCGAGGAATTTTGCATCCGATGGGAACCATTATCAAAATAGGTGCATCGCATCCCTTGACGAACCGGATATCCCTTGCAAGGTCCTGACCGCTCATATCTGGCAGCTTTGCATCGATGATGACAAAATCGTAGACCTGCACGGCCAGCATATCCATAGCCTCCTTGCCACTGCTCGATGCTGCCACCACCATTCCCCAGGATGAAAGAACCTCGACGAGCATGTTCCTGACCGAATCGCTGCCCTCCACAATGATCGCCCTCTTGCCGCAAAGAATCAAGTCCTGAGGTTGAGGAGGCTCTTTATCTTGAACGGCTTCGCATATTATGGTGAAGTGGAAGGTGCTTCCCCGTCCAAGCTCGCTCTCAACCCAAATCCTTCCGCCCATCATCTCAGCCAGCCTCCGACTTATGGCCAAGCCAAGGCCCGTTCCGCCATAATGCCTTGTGGTTGAGGAATCAACTTGAGAAAAAGACTGAAAAAGCTTTCCAATATTTTCCTGAGATATTCCTATTCCTGAGTCTTTGATAGAAAAGTGGAGCTCAATCTTTCCATTTTCTGCTGGGCCTGAGCTCACCGACAGTACTACCTCACCCCTTTCTGTGAACTTAACTGCGTTCCCCAAGAGATTGATCAAGATCTGACGCAGACGGGTCTCATCGCCGATGATCTCATGCGGCACGCCGCTCTCGAGGAAATATGCCAATTCCAGGCCCTTCTCTGCAGCTTTGGATGCCACAAGATCGATGGAGATCTCTATGCAATTTTGCAGATCGAATCTCCTGCTATCCAGCACCATCTTTCCACCATCTATCTTGGAGAAGTCCAAAATGTCGTTGATGATGGAGAGCAATGCATTCCCGCTGTTGCGAATTGTCTCCAAGTAATCGCGCTGCTCAGGCTTCAAATCAGTCTCCATGAGCAAACCAGCCATTCCGATCACTGCATTCAATGGCGTTCGTATCTCATGGCTCATGTTTGCCATGAATTCAGATTTTGCCCTCATTGCCAGTTCCGCCCTATTTTTGGCGCTCTTCAGATCTTCCTCAACCAGCTTTCGATCAGTGATATCACGCATGGACTCAATCGCGCCGTAGACCTGACCCCTCGAGTCGTAAAGAACTGCTGCGCTTCCCATGAGATAGATTGCTCTCCCGTTAATATCGGGAATAAAAGCGTCTCCGACCAAAGTGCCGTCTTGCTCTCTTTTTATTGTCGCATAAGTCTCTTCGAACTGCAAATTGGGTTTCAATACAAGATCAATCAGAATGGGCCGCCGTCTCTTGTAAAAAGGCAGGGCATATTCATAATTGTCTCTTCCAAGCATCTCCTTTGCATCGATGCCCGTAAGCTTCTCAATAGCCCTGTTCCATGCGATCACCACGCCGTCTTTATTGATGACGAATGTCGCGTCCGGCAAAAAATTGATTATATCTGCCAGCCGCCGTTCAGAATCCACCATGGCAGCTTCGGCCAGCGTCCGCTCTTGAATCTCATTTTGCAATTCACGATTTGCAGCCTCAAGCTGCGCAGTTCGTGAAGCTACGCGGCCTTCCAGTTCTTCGTTTAGGCGGATGATCTCTTGCTGCGCAAGTTTTCTCTCCAAAAGATCCTGTTGCGCATCATGATAGAGTCGAGCGTTTTCATTTAATGCAATGACCTGGCGCACTATTACAAGTCCAATGATCCCGCCCACTGCCCAGGACAATGTGTCGAAGGACAGGCCAATGG